>CAZKLH010000032.1:0-10159 GCA_964553595.1 uncultured Gammaproteobacteria bacterium
CTACTCGACGCTCTTCCGATGTCTGTTCCAGAAAATACTCAGCTTGAGCATCAAAATGGTCATAAGGAGTTTGGAAAACTATCTGATCTTGCATTGCAAGAATTTGAAGAAGCAGAAAATGGAGTCAATCTTGGCGAGGCATTCAAAGATCGCCTTCACGATCCCCGAACAAGAGCAGTAGTTATATCTATGGATATTAACTCTACTCTTAATTCTGGAGAATCCTATGCCACCCTTCCCCTTGTTGACAGTGCAACCGCTCAGCTTGAAGCACTTGTTGATAACTTACGAGCAACATATCCAGAAAAAGAATACTTCACTCCCCTAAATACTGGACGACCACCTGAATACGCCTGGGGAATAGGAGAAATGCTTCCTCCAATGCCTGAAATGAGAAAATTTGGACTCACCGAATCTGGCGGCGTCATTATTACCTATGAAGGAAACCAACTGAAAAAAGAAAACGCAATAGAAAAAAAAAGGCCTTGGCAAGAACAACTTAGGAGACTAGAAGATTTCCTTAAGGCAAGAATCCAACCTTCACAAAATGTGGTGGTCGTCGAGCCAAAACATTCTATGCTCTCAATACAAATTTCCGAAAAACTAGACAATGAGAAAATTCGTTATATACATCAAGGTATTGATGGGGCTGTCGTTGATGAAAATTGGATTGCGCGCAACACCACTGAATATATTCAACAAACCCAAGCTAGTCTCCATGCAGAACTAAAAACACTTACAACACAGATTGGACAATCAGAGGCAATACCCGCAATCATAGATCAAGCAGAAAAGCGTGGATTTAACGGCCTTGATGGAGATGCAAGAGAAGCATTCCATGCCATTTTTGAGACAGCAGAAGCTGACTACCAAAATAGAAAAAAATATATTCTTGATGCTCTTGAAGCTCTAGCCATAATGGATCAAAAACTTGAAGCGAGATTTAACCCAAACGCTGGGTACGTTGACATTCAACATAGCGACATTAATAAATTCTCAACTCTTTTTCAACAATTAAGAAAAAATGGCATACAGCCAGACGAAGCACTCGTTATTCATATCGGAGACTCCTCAACAGATATCCCCCCATTAAATCTTACTGGAGAAGGTGAGGTAAACGAAGGCGCAGACGATGTATTTCTTGTAGGCGTTGGTGAAAGCCTAAAAGATAAAAATATAGGAAGCGCAATAAAAAGAAGAGGAGAACATGGGATACTCACCAAGAGAGAATCCATATTGGGAGTTTGCGATACTATTCAAGGCATTCAAAATGCTCTTGAAGACAAAAAGCTTGCCGCATAATCTGCCTCAATAATTCTCAAAACTTATATGGTCTCGTCTCGAATGAGTAAGCTTGTTACTTATGCGAGAAGTGGAAAAATAGATCGGTGTCTTTTATAAGATTTTCCTCAAATTCTAACTTGTTTCCTTTAATAATTTCTAGAGGGTTTTTATTCAAGAGTTTAAATCCATCAGGATAAGACAACGACAATCTATATGGATCATTTTCAGTACCAGGCTGCTTGAAGAGACGAAGGCTATAGGAAAATTCGGGATTATCTGACATAATTTGATTTGCAAGAGTATAGGAAACCGACACTATCTTTTTTCCCCTTGCAGGAACCACCACTAAAAATCCATACATCGTTTTCTCGTCTTCCTCTGTATTTTCCACCTCCAATCCTTTTGGAGTCTTAAAATTTTTTGCTTCATAAAGAATCGGATCTGTTATTGCTGGAAAAATATTTTGTTCCTGTCCATCAATAGCAATTCCCGTCACTGATGATCTATTGGGCAAAATCACTCGTAGGTACATTTTATAATCTCCCCCTGGCCACGACGAACTATTATTTTCATACGAAATTGTTGCTGTTTCGTTTATAGAGCCAGTATCCAAAATCGAGACCTCATGTGAAATACTCCTCTTGATAAAAAAATTTGCCTTGTTGACGCCAATATTTGCTTCGTTAACTCCCAGAAAATCATTTATTCCATTTTCAGTGGCTTGTCTATCGTCCCACAAAGACGACGACATATTGTTGGCTATAAAAAGATTTTGTGTCGCTTGATCTGAAAATGCAAATAAAACATGTTTTTGTGATGCCGCATCTGAAATAGCAGTAAGAAGAGATAGATACGGAATCGGTTTTGAAGAAAAACTATTTTGCATTGCAACAAAAAGTGCTTGCAAAAAATCCTTTTTTTGAGACGACCCAGGAAAAAAGTTTTTTTCTGCGTGCTGCTCGGCTAGTGGAAAAAGATTCCCCGATGTTACTGTTTCTTTATAATCTGCGACATACACTGGGCCAAACACAGCAAGAAGCATCTTAACAAACGACACATCAACTGCTATAACACCATCCACTTTTTCCCCTGTTTCTTGACTCAAGAGAAATGCAGAGGTTGACGCGCTTTTTGTAAAATCTACATCAAAATTGCTGTCTCGCAAATATAAATGCACTGAAGGCAGATAGCGACGAATAGCAAACGGAGGCTCAATGTGACCCCTGAGTTTTCCATCGGCATCATAGACATCGTGAATCGTAAACTTTTCAATCTTTCCATTAGTAAGCGACAAAACCCCATACGATCCAATAAATCCACCTCCAGGGCGAAGCTCCATATTGTTTTGAAACAACACCAAATACGAACGTGGTCCGTCAAAACCAAATACTGTTGGCATCACGTCAACAAAACGACTTAGCATGCCAGATAACATATCTATTCGCTCTGTTTTAATTGGCAGGATGCTTTTGCCACCGATCAGCATTGTCCCATGAGAGGCGACATCGTTTTTCTCCTGCGTTGATATATTCTGAAACAATACAGTTGCCGCCCGAAGCTGTGAAAGAGATTGCAACATGTCGTCTTTGGGCTTCTTGCTCTCCCCCGCTATAATAGAAGAGATAGTCCTTGTTGCATCAGAAAGGTAAAAAACGCTTAAAGAAGCCGAAGTCCCCTCGTCAATTTTTTTGCCAATATACCATCCAATATCCCTTTGTCCAATTAGGGACAATGCCGAATCCGAAACGACCGCTGCATCTCTTGCAAAGATAAAAGATCCGCGAGCTATGCGAGATAGTCTTCCTGCAGATACGGTATCCCCCCGTTCGAGTGCTCCACCCGCCTCCTTTAATAAAACACCGCCAAAAACCGAAGATAACACGGTTGGCACAAAGAGCATTGCAAGCAAAAAAAGCGCTGCAATAAACACAAACAGCGGTCCAGCTGGTCGACTTTTTTTCTTTGATTCACTATATGTGTGTTTACGCAACGGATTTCTTTGTATTTTTTCAATCCCAGAAAGCAGCCCTGACTCCTCAATTCTTTTTTGCAAAGCGTACCTCTCCCCCAACAAATACGATGCACGTTCTTTTTGCACAAACGAAATTTCTTGATGCACCGTACCTATAGCACCTTTTATAAAATCTACTCGAATCAAAGGCTCAATCTTTTGCAGCATGTGCGCAAGCATGAGCTCTGTTGGTGGATGCTTTGGAAACAAACAAAACACCGACGAGATGCCCATAGGTGCGCCGAATGCAACTTTTAAAAGACCATTTATTGCATCATCAAAATACACAGGCGTTGTTTTTCGCATTCCCGAGTGCTCCAGCTCAACTCTGCCACTTTGCCTTGCTTGAGAAAAAAAACGGTTAATGGTATCTGGGCTATCCAGAGGTATCTGCTTGCCAAAGACGTCTCCCAACAAAACTAATGCTGTAGTTTTATATTCCCTGCAAAGCCTCTGCAACCCTGGGTCGTTCGCATGCTGCAAAAGTGCAATGAGAATAAACCTCGCTTTATCTTTTTTTGCTTTTTTTGAAAACTCAAAGAACAGCTCGTCCATGTTTTTTTCAGGCTCATAAAAAACAAAAAATAAGGAATATATTGCGCTTGGCAAACTTGGTACTCGTTTTTTTATAGGGACGAACACGACATTTTTTCTATATGCGGCAACTCCCTTTTGCTCAGAAACAAGAACCGTAGGCCAATCAACAAGCGTTTCTTGCAATTTTTCGACCAACCCATTACCAACAAAGCCTTCCCTATCGTAAATAAGAATAGGCCCATCGTCTGTATGAGAACCCTGACTATTCATAACACCAAAAAGAGATTTTTTCATACCCCTGCAATTACAACAACTCAGCATCCAATGCTTTATTCACAAGCCTATCGGCATTCTTGTTGAACTCCCGTCTGATATGAGCATACGAAACAGGAATGCCAAGCTCTGCTTCTTTTTGTCGAATCACAAACAAGAGCTCTCTAATTTTTTCATTTTTTACCCTGTATATGCCAACAACCTGCGAGTAAAGAAGTTGTGAGTCAACAGAAACAGAAATCTTTGTATGCTGCCCGCTTTCTTCTTTGTGATCAAGAAGCCAAGAAAATGCTTCGATAAGCGCTGTATACTCAGCAACATTATTTGTTGTAACGCCAATTGTTTTTCCAAACGCCGCCAACTCCTTTCCTTTTTCATCAACAATATATACTCCGATCCCAGAAGGTCCTGGGTTGCCCCTTGATCCCCCGTCGGTATATACAGATATCATATTATATTTTCCTTTTGTATATTTTTCTCAATTAATATAAGTCTTACTAGCAAAGCAATGAGAATAAAGACCTCTGAAATCCCGGTTATCACTGCAGACGCTCTGTACGACCCGCCTGGAATTAACAGTATATTAAAAACTATATTCACAACCGCCGCTACAAGATATACAAGGAAGAGGAATTGCTGTTGCTTTTTTGCGATAAGAGTCCATTGCAAAATGTTTGTGACAAAAAAAGCTGGAAGCGAAATAAGAAGAATCCTGAATGGGACAACGGCCTCAATAAATGATGGCTTGACGAAAGAGATCAAAGGAGAGAGAAACCAAAACACAAAAACTAGTAAAAACGAGAATAATACTGAAATAACAAGGTACTTTCGGATCGAGTCGATTGACCTTCGTCTATTTTTCTCTTGCAAAAGCAGGCTTGGGTATAACGCATTGGACAAAAAAAGGGGCAGCGCAATGAGAAAATCAAAGAACCTATATGAAAACCCGTAAATTCCCACGTCATAGGAAGATTTTAATAACGAGAGCAAAAATATGTCGATGCGGAAATAAATAAGATTAAAAAAGAGCATGAGACCAATAGGCGCACTTTCAACAAAAAGTTGTCTTAGTCCTTTCGTGCTAAATGAGAGCGACGCAAAAGATCCAGAAAAAAGAAGAGAAAAAATTCCAGTAGCCATATTTCCACAAACAAGAGATAAGACTATGAGAGAGACCGATGACGCTTGGGAGGCAAAGAAAACAACAAGCAATAAGGAAATCAAAGATCCAATTCCTGTTGCAAGAAGCAATCTGCTATATTGCAGCCTTTTTTGAAAAAGAGCTGCAGCCGATAATTGAAGCGCTTGAGAAAAATAAGAAAAAGAAAAAATAAAAATACCAAATTTTGCTGTGTCTGAAAATCCCAAACCAGACAAAGAGTTGTATGGCAAGAAAAATGCGAGCACGTTAACCAAGCAAAAAACAATAAAGGCAACCAGGAGTCGAAGCGAAAGAAGACTCGTGAATGCCATCGAGTCTTTTTGTTCTTTTTGAAGAAATATTGCATTAAATCCAAAATCTATCAATAAATAAAACAATCCGACAAATGCAACAATTTTTGTAATTTCTCCAAACCCGCCAACATCAAAATGGGCTGCAATTAGTACCGTAATTAAAAATGTGGTAGACGAGGAAAAAATCCTGGTTACAAGCTGATACAGCGTGTTTTTTGCAATAAGCTTATGTGGCATACATACATATTGTAGCATCTACGAAGACTTTATGGAAAATCTTACATTGTTTTTTGACCAAAGCATTCCCAGAATGAATGCCGTAAGGAGCTGACCTTGCTGTATAGTGAGTAAGTAATGGTCAGAAAGCCCTAATACAAAAAGCAAGGAAAATAAGAAAAAAAACATTCGCCGCGCTTCTGATTTTGTTTTAGAAATTTTTTGAAAAGTTTTTTTAAGAAACACTATTGTAAAGAAAAAACCAACAACGCCTGTTTGCGCTAAAAGCAGAAGATAGATATTGTGTACCGGCTGCAATTGTAAAACAGATTTTGATTTTAAATAGTACAGAATATGAGCAAAATAATTATTAATGCCTACTCCCAAAAGGGGGTGATCAAAAAACATGCGAAGCCCAACAAGCATCTGCTGTTCTCGCTCAACAAGCGACACGTCTCCCAGATTGCCTGAAAAAAATCGTTGCCCAAGAGGGGAGAGCGCAAAAAAAAGAATTATGACAAAACCAATAAGTCCATATATGCTCCTGCGCTTTTTGGTTAAAGTGTCTCTGTTGTTGTAAATAAATAAACAAACAGCCTCACAAACCCAAGACGCAATTGCAATTCGACTTAAGGTTAAAAAAAGTGCTGTTGTTCCCAAGAATAAAGAAATTAAAAATAGATGGTTCTTTTTTTGAAAATAAATGATTGTCATTGCTATCACTAAAAATCCAGCCAAAACGTTAGGATGAGGAAACGTTCCGTATGGCCGCAGGACCAATTGCCCCGAGATAGATGCATTTGCAACTCCAGGAGTGTCACCAAAAAAAGTTCGCTCTCCAAGCAAATACAGCAAACCTCCTACCGAATGCTGTAATAAAAATTGCCAAACCGAAAGAAGCGATTCACATATGATCCCTATTGAAAAAAGCACCGCAGGCATCTGAAGGTCCTTCACTTTTCTTGCAGTATAAAAACCAAAAAACAAAAACTCAACAAGCCTACAAAGACCATACAGGCCGGCAGCTTGATTTTTTGACAAAAACACTCCCATGCTCAACAAGAAAAAGACAAGGACAAGCACCTTGTTGGCTCGAAAAACGTTTTGACGAAATATAGAAATGTCTACAAAAAGCGTTACAACAAAAAGAAGAACTATTAGCAAATCGGTGACATAGAAAGTGGGGGAGAGATAATCAACTCGAATACCAGAAACGTAGGAAAACGGCGGAAAGAAATGCTTGCCTAATTGTGTCGGCAAAAAAAGAAGAACAAGAGAAAAAAGAATTGCCTGTACCTTCTGCAAATACCGATACATGAGAAATGTTTTAGCGGGGCTTGATAACCAATGTTCTCTCTCGACCTTCACCCACAGACTCCGATTTTACATCTTCATCGTTTTCAAAATAGAGATGGACAACTCGTCTCTCCCAAGATTTAAGACTTGGCATCGAAACCTCTTTTCCCTCAGAAAGAACTCGCTCTTTTGTTTGACCAGCTAAATTTTCCAACCATTCAACTCTATTTTTTTTGTAATCTCCGACCTCCAGAGAGACACGACTAAAGATACCAAGCTCTTTGGAAATACACAAAGAAAGAATAAGCTGCAGAGACTCGAGGATTTCCCCATGATACCCAATAACAATCCCACCTTCTTCTGTTTCCAAAACAACCTCAATAATATTCTCGCCAAACACTACGGAATATTGCGCTTCTATAGATAAAACGCGCAATAAATCTTCTATTGTCTTGTTTACGATTTTTTCTTGTTTTTTGTCCATATACTTTGCCCTTTTTCTATCCAATCAGACAATCCGCCCGGGCCGGCAATTCTATACTGCTGCAGTATACCAAAAATTGTTAGCGTATTCCAGTAAAGAGAAAGGCCGATCGGAAATGAATAGGAAAAGAAGGCTATCATGGCTGGAAACATATAGAGCGACTGAGACTGAAACGCTGTTGCAAAATCGTCTTCTTTCTTTTCTTTTTTTTCAGGTTCTTTTGCAAGCGCTTTTGTTGTTGCTGGTAATTTTTTTTCTTGGGGGATAGCTTTTGCGAGCATCATTTTTGATTGAATAAGCTGAAAAACGCCAGTGAGTAATGGCACAAAAAAAATAAGAGGACCTAAAATATTAACAAGATGAGATGGTGTTTGCACAAGCGGAATACCAAAAAAACGCTGATCCAACAGGTGATGCAAACGCAAGCTGTCTATGTACACCGATGAGTTAATGTATGTGACAAGTTTTTCTGGACTCAGCTTAACAACGCTCTGAAAAACAGAATATAGCGCCCAAATTACTGGGAGCTGAACGAGCATTGGCAAGCACCCAAGCGCTGGATTTACTCCATGTTCTTTATACAGTTTCATTGTCTCCTCTTGTAATCGCTTTGCATCTTTTCCATGTTTTTCTTTTAGCTTAGACAGGTGAGGTGCGATTGTTTGCATTTTTTTTGATGCCTTCAGTTGGGAAGCAGTGAGGGGATATAGAAGAAAGCGGATCAAAATCGTCAGAAGAATTATTGAAAATCCAAGTGGAGAGGGGATATGTAGAAAAACCAATCCTTGATATATGCCCACAAGAGCCGTAATAATCGGCCTGACCAAAACATCGGTAAAAATCATTCCAGGATTCATATTATTGCACCCCTGTCGAACTGGTTGAAAAAAAATGGCTGACAAGAAAGAATACGCAATAGCGATCTGTAAGCCCCTATCAAAATTCCATGCTCCCTTAATGCTTCTTTTGCAAACTCAGAGCAACTCGGATAATATCGACACGAACTCCTTACCCCAATCGTTTGCTTTAATAAAGGAGAAATAAAAACTTGATAAGCAGACAGCACGAGTCGAATCAGCGCATTCATAAAACCAATCCTTTTTTAAGTACGCCTTCTATGGATTTGCAGAAGTTTTCTTTTGGAATATCACGAACTGATGATTTAAAAATAAACATAATGTCGTACCCCTGGTTAATGCTTTCTAGAAATCCCGCAATGCAGTCATAACACATTCTTCGAATCCTGTTTCTTGCCACCGCGCGTTTATCAACTTTTTTTGAAATAATGCTTCCATATCGGTTGTAGGATAGAGCATTCTTGGCAACAAGCATTGTACAAAAAGGAACAGAAAAAGAACGAGATTTTCTCATTTGCTGTTTTATTACTTTTCCGCTCAGCCTAAATTTCTTTAACAGCATGTATTTGTACGCAGCAATTGGGGTTACAACGTTATCCTCTTTCGACCTCTTTGTTTTCTCCGCGCAATAACCTTCTTTCCCCCGTGCGAATCCATTCGGCTCATAAAGCCGTGTTTTCTTTTGCGAATAAGTTTTTTTAGTTTTATTGTCTTTTCCATGTGATTAGTATAGCAGAAACACGAAAAATTTGAAAGACACACGCTTGCAGATCTAGTTCTATCTAGTAACTCCTCTTGACAGAAAGTTATCCACATCGCTACACTGCGTGCTTAGGACTCAAATTATGGAAAACCTTGACAAGCTTTGGACAGAAACGCTTTTAATAATTGAAAAAGAGGTGTCGCGAGCCAACTTCCTAACGCTTTTTAAAGGCACAGCGCTTCTGTCGATTGAAGATGATATTGCAACCATTGCAGTTCCCTCAACCATGATTATCGACCTTATCCAAAAACGCTATCAAGCGCTCATTGTAGGCGCAATCAAAAAACTATCCACAAAATCTGTTGATATTCTCTTTGTTGCAAAAACCATAACTACAACTCTCGACTTACAAACCAAAGATTCTCCGCTTTTCAGCTCAGAATCAATAGCCCAATCCACCAAGCCACTCACCCTTGGCCATCTTCCACGAGTACGACCAGAATATACATTTCAAACAATGGCTGTGTCTTCGAGTAATCAACTCGCTTTTATTGCAGCAACAAACGTTTCTCAAAATCTTGGGAAATCATATAACCCGCTCTTTATTTACGGACCGGTAGGAGTAGGAAAGACGCATCTTATGCAAGCAATCGCAAACGACGCGTATCAAAAAGATCCGTCAAGAAAAATTATTTATATCACCAGCGAAGAATTTACCAATGAAGTTGTTGAGGCAATCCGAACAAACCAAACCCACGCAATGAAAAAGCGGTTTCGCTCCTGTGCGCTTCTTATTATTGACGATGTGCAATTTATTGCAGGCAAAGAAAAAGTCCAAGAAGAACTTTTCCACACCTTCAATATCTTAATAGATAATAGCTGCCAGATAATCCTTTCCTCTGACCGACCGCCAGATGAAATAAAAAAGCTGGAAAAAAGACTGTCCTCCCGCTTCTTGGGAGGCCTTAGTGTTGACGTAGAATCTCCAGATTTTGAACTGCGTACAGCGATCGTACTCATTAAGGCAAAAAAATATCACGTAG
>CAZKLH010000033.1:0-9887 GCA_964553595.1 uncultured Gammaproteobacteria bacterium
GTACTCAAACGCGTACTTTTTGTTATATCTCAGATGCTGTTACAGCTTTTCTTAAGGTTTTTCTTTCTGGTAACAATGGGCATGTGTATAACGTTGGATCAGATGATGAGGAAATTACTATGCATCAGCTTGCAAAAAAAGTGGTGCGTATTCTTGGTGGGAAGGCAAAAATAAAAAAAATTCCATATCCAAAATCATATCCTCAAGATGAACCACAGAGGAGAAGACCAGATATCACAAAAATAAAAAAAGATGTTGGTTTTCGATCTAAGATTGATTTGGATACAGGCATTGCACGATTTATAGAATGGTATCGATATACCTACTCTGTATGATCAAGCTTGCATTGATCGGAAAAGGCCCCTGGGGAAATAATTATATTAGAACAATTGCCAATCTTAAAAATTGTGTTCTTCCAAAAGAATTTATTCGAGCAAAAGATTACAAAGAGCTGTTTAAGTATAAAAAGGATATTGATGGAGTTATTATTGCAACACCACCAACAACTCATTTTAAGATCGCCTACGATGTATTGTCGCATGGATTACCTGTACTTGTAGAAAAACCGGTAGCCACCTCTTTGTTGCACGCAAAAAAACTTTTAGAAATACAAAAAAAAAGAAAATTGAATGCAATGGTGGGGCATATTTATCTGTATCATTCTGCGTTTAGGGCTATGAAAAAGCAAATACAAGTAATTGGAAAAATTCATTATATAGCAACAGAAGGAATGGATTATGGTCCCATTCGATCTGATGTCTCCGCACTTTGGGACTGGGCGGCTCATGATATTTCTATGACGATGGATCTTCTTAACCAAAAGCCAACGTCGGTTTTCGGGTGGGGAGTAAAAAGGAATGCTAAAAATGGGGGGATAGATATGTGCTACATACGATTGCAATTTAATACAATCCCCGTAGTTATCTCAATTGGATGGTTGTCGCCCGTAAAAAAAAGAAGTATGACAGTTGTTGGAGAAACTGGATCTATTCTTTTTGATGATACAAAAATTGACAAATTAATTTTATTGAAGAATTTAAAATTAAAACGTCAAGTCAAGAAAATAAAATATAATGAATCTCTTCCGTTAACACAAGAAGTTATCGCATTTGTTGACTGCATCATTAAGAGAGAAGAGCCTTTGGCGAGTTTACAACAAGGAGCAGATGTGGTATATGTTATTGAATCAATTCAAAAATCAATTATGAACAATGGAAGGGAAATAAGACTCAATTTTTAATACGTCGGTGATATAATTATTTATCTATGAAGAAGAAAGTTTTGATTACTGGGATAACAGGATTCGTTGGATCTCATCTAGCAGACTATCTTCTATTAAAAAACGTTGAGCTATATGGATTAAAACGTTGGCATTTATCAAAACTCAGAAATATCCGACATATCCTTGATTCTATTCAGCTTGTTGATGCTGACCTCACTGATCCGATAGGAATTCAAAAGGTGATAGCAAAAATTAAACCAGATTATATATTTCATCTTGCAGCAATGAGCTTTGTTAGTCCTTCATGGGATCACCCCTCTTTATACATGAATGTTAATTACAATGGGACCGTTAATCTGTTGGAAGCGGTAAAAAGAGAAAAATTAAAAACAAGAATATTGCTTGCTGGATCTGCAGAAGAATATGGGGAGGTTGCCAAAGAAGACATACCAATCGTAGACAAGACATTTCTTCAGCCAGTCAATCCTTATGCAGTGAGTAAGATTGCACAAGATTTAATTGGATTTGTGTACCATAAGTCTTTTGGACTCAATGTTATTCGTACAAGAGCATTTAATCATGAAGGTCCACGTCGAGATAATGTTTTTGGCATTTCTTGGTATGCGTATCAAGTTGCACGTATCGAAAGAAAATTACAGAAACCAGTTATTCGAACAGGACTTCGAGATGATAAGCGAACATTCATGCATGTTACAGATTTGGTTAAGGCATATTGGCTCGCGATGGAAAAATGCCAACCGGGAAAACTCTATCTCATTGGCGCCGATGAGGAAGATCATGTGTATACGTTTGATCAAGCACTTTCAAAGCTTATCGGAATGTCTACATACAAGAAGCCAATAAAAAAAATTATTGATACGCAGTTTGTTCGACCAACATCTGTCCCTCGGCTAATAGCAGATTCAAGAGAGTTTAGAAAGTTGACAAAATGGAAACCTGAGCATTCTTTTGAAAAGATTCTTGAGGATACACTTAACTATTGGAGAGATTTTATTGATAATAAATGGTATTAGTTTTGCGCAAGAATTATGTTTCGTATCAAGCAGGCAGTCATACTCGCTGGGGGTAGAGGTACTCGTCTTCTTCCACTTACTCGATCAACTCCAAAGCCAATGGTAAAAATTAACGGGAAGCCGTTCTTGGAATATACGGTTAAGTTGCTAAAAAAAAACGGAATAAAAAAAATTCTGATTCTTGTTGGTTATAGGCACGCAATAATCGAAAACCACTTTAAAGATGGGAAGAATTTTGGAGTAGAGATAGCCTACTCATTTTCTCCAACGAGCGTTGATACAGGCTCCCGTCTTAGAAATGCGAAATCTCGACTGGAAAATAATTTTCTTTTATTGTATGGCGATAATTACTGGCCGTTACATCTACGAGAACTCTTGTCATTTTATAATCAGGCAGAGTTGCCGTATCTTGTCACAGTTTATGACAATTACTTTGATTCAACAAAAAATAATATACGAGTTAAAAAAAATGGAATGGTAGACATCTACGACAAAACGAGAAATGAAAAGAACCTATCTGGGGTAGATATAGGATATTTTATTCTAAAAAAGAATGTAATTTCTTATATTCCCAATTATAATTCATCATTCGAAAAAACAGCTTTGTTAGAAATAATTAAGAGAAAGCAACTTGCTGGGTTTGTTTCTCATCATAAATATTACAGTCTTACTACTTCAGAGAGAATTCCTGCTGTTGAAAAATATTTTCAAAATAAAAAAGCAGTTTTTTTAGACAGGGATGGAGTAATAAATAAAAAGGCTAATAGGGGAGAGTATATTATGCATTGGGAGAAATTTATTTTTTTACCTAAAGTAAAAGAAGCGCTTGTTTTATTACAAAAGAAAGGATATTCATTATTTGTCGTTACTAATCAAGCAGGTGTGGCTCGTGGGATTATGACAGAAAAACAATTGGAGAGTATTCACGAGAAACTGCTTGGAGAACTCAGTAACATTGGCGTTGTTCTACAGGGTATATACTCGTGTATTCATGGATGGGATGATAAATGTTTTTGCAGAAAACCATCTCCTGGGTTATTTTATAAAGCTGCAGCAGATCATGAGATTGATTTGTATAGCAGTTATTGCATAGGTGACGATCCTCGTGATATTATTGCTGGGAAATCTGTAGGTTCTAAAACATTTTTAATTACCCCGAGAGCCAATTTATATTCTATTGTCGATAAATATTTATGATAATTTCGAGAACACCTCTTCGAATTAGCTTTGCTGGTGGAGGTTCTGATATTTCCAATTTTTACCATAATAGTCAAGGAGAGGTTATTTCAACAGCAATTAATAAATATGTATACATTGCAGTTAATAATCAATTTGATGGAAGAATTATTATAAATTACTCAAAAACTGAGACGGTAAAAAAAGTCGATGATATAGAAAATAATTTAGTAAGAGAAGCGATGCGGATAACAGGCGTTCGCAAAGGGATTTATATTTCGTCAATTGCAGATATTCCATCTGAAGGAACTGGTTTGGGATCTTCAAGCGCATATGTTGTTGGGCTTCTTAACGCATTGTATGCGTATCAAGGAAAGCATGTAAATGCAGAACGGCTTGCAAGCGAGGCTTGCAAGATAGAGATCGATATTCTTAAAAAACCTGTAGGAAAACAGGATCAATACATTGCTGCATATGGAGGATTTCAGCATATTCGATTTAATTCGGATGAAAGTGTATATGTTGATCCTGTTATATGTCTCTCTGAGATTAAAAAAAAATTGGAAAAAAATATACTCCTTTTATATACTGGTATCACACGGTCTGCAGATTCAATTCTTGCAAAGCAAATTAAAAATCTTACAGGCAAAAAAAACAAAAGAACTGTAGTTTCAAAAATGGTTTCTATTGTCAGGAGTTTAGACCAGGATTTAAAAAAAAATAAAATTAATCAATTTGGAAAACATCTTCATGAAAATTGGCTGTTGAAACAAAAACTAGCAGATGATATTTCAAGCAAGAAGATAGATAGGTGGTACAGAATTGCAAAAAAACATGGCGCTGAAGGTGGAAAAATTTTAGGGGCGGGGGGTGGAGGATTTCTGCTCATTTATGCAGATGCCAGTAGGCATAAAAAAATCACTGGTGCTCTTTCTGAGCTGAAGCCGTTTACCGTTAAGTTTGAACCACAAGGAAGTAAAATAATATTCGTAAGTGAGTAAGAATGAAAAATAAAAAAAATTCAATAAAAAACCCAAAGTTGAATGAATTCATTGATCAATATATAAGCGAAATTAATAAATGCTTGGTTAATTTAGATAGAAAAAAAATTAAACATTCAATTGATATACTTACTCAGGCTTATATGGGCAATCGAAAAATTTATATCTTGGGAAATGGTGGAAGCGCAAGTACTGCTTCTCACATGGCGTGTGATTTAGGAAAAGGGACACTGCAAAGAGTATATAGCAATTCAGAAAAAAGAATTCGAGTTATTTCTCTTGCCGATAATGTAGCGCTTGTCACAGCGTTTGCAAATGATCTGTCTTTTGATGAGATATTTGTTGAACAATTGAAAAATCTAATTGAGCCAGAAGATGTTGTGATCGCACTTTCAGGAAGTGGGAATAGTAAAAATATTATTAATGCGGTAAAATACGCTAAGTCTTGTAAGGCAAAAACCATCGGATTGTTAGGTTTTAAAACAGGGGGTAAACTTAAAAGCCTAGTTGACTGTGCAGTGATTGTTGATAGTAATCATTATGGTCCAATAGAAGACATACATTTAATTCTTAATCATTTAATCTCTGCTTGGATAGCAAGAATAAAACATGTCTATGATAAAAAAAATTATATGAATGTTAATAAATCAAGACCTTTTTCGTAACAATATGATTTCTCCAGCTCTAAAAAAAGAAATAAGAAAGCATTATAAAAAAAACTTTAAAAAAACAAAGTTTATTCCAGGCAAAACAAGAATTCCTCATGCTGGGAAAATGTTTGATGAGAGGGAAATGTTCTCAGTTGTAGAAGCATCTCTTGACGGATGGTGGACAGAAGGGCGGTTTGCACAAGAGTTTGAAAAAACATTTAATACACTTTTAGGAACTCGTTATACAACTCTTGTAAATTCTGGCTCCTCTGCAAATTTAGTTGCGTTTTCGTCTCTTCGGTCACCATTACTTAAAGAAAGGGCAATTAAAAACGGAGATGAGGTAATTACTCTCGCTGCAGCGTTTCCGACTACTGTTAATCCTATTATTCAAAATGGATGCGTTCCAGTATTTGTCGACTGTGATCTAGAAACTATTAATATTGTTCCTCGTTTGGTGAAAAAGGCAATTAGTTCAAAAACAAAAGCAATTATGGTTGCTCACACACAAGGTAACCCTTTTCCGATAGATGAAATATTAGAGATTGCAAAGAGGCATAATTTATGGGTGATCGAAGATTCCTGTGATGCGCTTGGGGCTCTTTATAAGGGAAAGATGGTTGGAACGTTTGGTGATATTGGGACCTTTTCATTTTACCCAGCACATCAAATTACTTTGGGTGAAGGTGGAGCCGTAGTTACCAATAATCCATTTCTGTATCGGTCGCAGCGTCAGGTCCGTGATTGGGGAAGAGATTGTTGGTGTGATACGGGTCGTGATAATACCTGTGGGAGACGATTTGGTTGGAAGATGGGAACACTCCCTTTTGGTTATGATCACAAATATATTTATTCACAAATTGGGTATAATTTAAAACTTACTGATATGCAGGCTGCTATAGGGGTAGTTCAGCTTACTCGATTGCCGGAGTTTATTAAAAAACGAAGACAAAATTTTGAAAAATTATATAATCATCTTCAGAAATATAATCGATATTTTATTTTTCAAAAGAAAGAGAAAGAAACAGAGCCATCATGGTTTGGATTCATGATTACCATTAAAGATAAAGCACCGTTTACCCGACTGGAAATAATAAATTTTCTTGAATCTCGAGGTATTGTAACAAGAAGTTTATACAGCGGGAATTTGTTAAGGCATCCAGCATACGTTTCTATTAAAAAAAGAGTCATTGGAAATCTAAACAATTCAGACAAAATAATGAATGATGGATTTTGGATCGGAGTATATCCAGGAATCACAGCTGAGATGATGGAATATATTTTAACAAGTTTCGATGATTTTTTTGTCAGCGTTAAGACTATTAGGCATAACAAAAAAATTACAATATAGTAAATTCTATGGAATGTATTTCATGTGGGTCAGTAAAACTTGTGCAATTTTTAAAAATTCCCAACGCTCCACAATTTGTGGAACGACTTCTCACTGTTGCTACTGGGAAAAATAAAAAAATAACATTAGTTTTGTATCAATGCAGTCAGTGTCTTCTTGTTCAATTGCCTCGAAAGTTTTATGTACAAGACGAGTATTACGAGGATTATCTTATGAGTAGAACATATTCTGCCTTTTCTAGGAAGTATCAAAGCACTCTTGCTGCTGATTTTATAAAGCTTTTTAATTTGAAAAAGAAGAGCATACTTGAAGTCGGTTGCGGCGATGGGTTTTTTGCGAAGCAACTTATGAATAATGGAGCAAAGGTTTTAGGAATTGAACCAAGTAGGAAAGCTGTATTACTTGCAAAAAAGAGACATGTGCCGGTACTTTAGAAATACGTTGACGACAAATTACAGTTGCCAAAATTGTTTGATTCATTTACTGCGTGTCAAGTGTTTGAGCATATCATAGAACCTAAAAAACTTCTTAACAATATAAAACGATTCATGAAGCCTGAATCATTTGGCCTCATCGAAGTTCCGTCATTAGTAAAATCTTTATCCGATTATCGGTTTTATGATTTTTTCCCGGATCATGTAGCTTATTACTCACCAGTATCTTTATCGTATCTTTTAAAAGTTAATGGGTTTGATACAATAGATATTCGTCATACGGCAAATGGAGAATATATTACCGCATTCTTTAAAAGATCCTCAAGAGATGGGATAAAAATACAAACTGAGTTCGACCAGTATAAAAATTCATTTGAATCATTTTTTAAAAAACTGTCACAGAAGAAAATTGCAATATGGGGAGCAGGAGGTAAGGGTGTGGCTGTAATGTCTTTTAGTAATGTTTCACGCGAAAATATTTTGTTCTGCATTGATTCTGATCCAAATAAGCAAGGGAGGTTTTTAAACGGAAGTATCAAGATTGTGCCACCACGAGAGTTGATAAATAATCGTCCAGAAATAATTATTATTACGGCAATGATGTATAAAGACGAGATAATTCATTCATTAGTAAAAGATTTTAAATTTAAAAAAAACCAAATTGCGGTTATAGCACCAACGCCAAAATTCATTACCTCATAAAGTATGAAAGATTCCTATCTTATCACTGGAGCAACCGGATTTATTGGAAGTGTTCTCGTAAGAGCTCTCATTAAAAATCAGGAAAAAGTGAGCGTTATAACGCGGAAAAAATCTATAGGTTGGCGTTTGGAAGATATAAAGTCAAAAATAAATATTTATGAATCCGGTTTAAGTTCCCCTTCGTTGCTCTCAATAATAACGAAGATTAAACCAACCGTTGTCTATCATCTTGCTGCGTACGGAACAAGACCTAATCAAACAAATTTTAATCTGTTGGTTAACACAAACATTATAGGAACGTATAATTTACTTGAAGCAATTAAAAATTCTTCCGTAAAACTCTTTATTCATGGAGGAAGTTCTTCTGAGTATGGTGTAAAAAAAAATATAATGAATGAATCAGATGTTTTACAGCCACTCGATAATTACGGAGTAACGAAAATGACGGCAACGCTTCTTTGTCAGAAATATGCTACAACAGAAAAACAATCTATTGCAACCTTTAGACTATTTTCGCCATATGGATATTATGAGGATAAAACACGCCTCGTTCCTTATGTGATACTAAATGCTCTTTTAGGTAAAGATATTATTCTTTCAAATCCTAAGAATGTGAGAGATTTTGTGTTTATTCAAGATGTTGTGGATGCATTGATTGGAAGCGTAAAGAAGTCAGATAAAATTAACGGAGAAATAATAAATATTTCAAGCGGGACTCAATCAACCTTAAAAGATGTTGTTGATATTGTATTACAAGAAACGACAAGTCAATCAAAAGTGATATGGAAAGCGCACGCTGAAAAACGAATTGTTTTTGAACCAAAGCGTTGGCAGGGAGATATTGCAAAAGCAAAAAAATTACTAAAGTGGACTCCTGAAAATGATCTAAAATCTGGACTGATAAAAACAATAGATTGGTTTAGGGAGAATATTGATAGATATATTGAATAGATTACCATATGAAAATTCCAAAAGTTTCTGTAATTGTTCCGGTATTTAACGCATCAAGCACTCTTTTGATATGCCTCGAAAGCTTAAGGAAGCAAACGGTGAAAATCGAAGAAATTATTATTGTTGACAATAAATCAACAGATGATTCAAGCCAGGTAGTAGAGAGGTACAAAAAAAATAACAAAAATATCAAAATAATATTTTTAGAAAAAGAAAGGACAACGTCTGTGGCTTCAAGTTTTAATATGGGCCTCAGAAAAGCAAAGGGAGAGTTTATTCTTACTATGCATTCCGACAGTTCTCTTCCGACAAAAAATGAGCTAGGTAAACTTATTGATCCACTTATTCAAGATACATCTTGTGTTGCTGCGTACTCTTATGTACTACATCCGAAAGAAATATGGGCAACGTATAATTTTTGGGAAAAGTGTCAATCGTGTCGAGTTGTTGATCAGAAGATTCCAGCAATGAATGGAAAATTTGATTGCTATCGAAAAGATGTGTTGATAAAATTAAATGGATTTGATGATATTAATTTTGATGAGCATGGCGATGGTCTTGATGCAGACATTCACTATAGACTTAAGCAAATTGGCAAAGTTGCAATCGCACCGGCAAGCGTTGTTCATCTTCATTATTTAAAAAGTGACTATGCTTTATCTATGTGGATTAATAAGAGGAGAAACATGTCCATTACCGCAGGAAGATTATTAAAGATGTATCTATTTAAAACAGATTTAAAAGGAATTCTTAGTTTTTCTTTAAGACCTGTACTTTGTCTTCTACCTTTTCTCCCAATAATATATCCGATTGGATTAGTATGCATTGTTTTTTTTGCATTTTTATATACTCCAAGAATGTACGTAACACAGTCAACGCTTCGGGATAAAAGAATTCTTGTTCTCCCCTTCATAAATGTGTTCCTTATTTATTACGAATCGTTTTGGATTGTTTATACATTTTTTACTCATAAAGTTAAAACAAAAAAAATATTATGAAAACAATAATTCTTTCAGGCGGAAGAGGGTATAGATTAAAGGAAGAAACTGAGTGGCGACCAAAGCCAATGATTACAATTGGTGGAAAACCTATCCTCTGGCATATTATGAAAACCTACTCTCATTATGGATATAATGATTTCGTGCTAGCCTTAGGATACATGAGTGACTATATTAAAGAATTTTTTATCAATCAAGAATTTCTTAATAATGATTTTACTTTAGATACTAAAACTGGAGATAAAAATGTTCATTTTAATTTTAATGGACAAGAGGACAGATTTAAAATAACATTTGTAGATACAGGGCTGGAAACTTTGCCAGAAGAAGGAATAAAGCGAGACTAAAAGTATATAGCTAATGAACGC
>CAZKLH010000034.1:0-9766 GCA_964553595.1 uncultured Gammaproteobacteria bacterium
CTTAGAACGTCCGAGGAGCTGGAAAACTCAAAGGATGAACTTTTGGCCAAAGTGCGAGAGATCGAAATGAGCGATTTTAAATGTTCGAAGATTAATTGCAAGAATTGCGAATACAAAATGATTTGCTCGACTATAGGATAGGTGATATAATATTCAGTGCTGGGAAGACAGATTGCTAGTTCCGATGAAAATCGGGACAGGAAAGTCCAGACAGGTGTAGAAACGGGGACGGGTGGAAACACCCGACTAGTGATAGCTGGTGTTTTATACTTTTCTCACATAACGGTATAAAAACAAATCTTGAATTGACAAGATTTGAGAGCAACAGAGACGAGTGAGAGTGAAACGGGCAATCCTACCTGCTGCAACCTCCGAATGGTGCGTCCTAAGGAGCGAAAGCGACGAAGGATACTTACTTTACAGGAGCACCGAAGTATGAGGGCATTTCGCCGACAAGGCGGACAGATGTGACATTAAATCACAACTGAGAGAGATTGTAGCTTGTCTTTTGCGAAAGCAAGGGATAAAACAGAATCTGGCTTATTCACTTCCTAGGACTTTTTATTTGGAGAAACCGGAGTATTCTGCTCGTTAAATTTGTCGAGAGAAAAACTAAGCAAAATTCGAATCGTTGCTGCAACAGGAACCGCCAAAATAAGCCCAAGTATTCCAAATAAATGTCCTCCAGAAAGCACTGCAAAAAGAATAACTAACGGATGAAGCTCAGTAATTTTTCCCATAATATGTGGCGTAATAAAATAGTCTTGTATTTGGCGAACAACAAAATAAACAATAGCAACAAGTAACGCAGCCATAAGGGGAGTAAGAGGAAATGTCGTAGAACCCGTAACAAGAGCAACAATTGCTGCGGCTCCACCAGCAACGAATGGACCAATAAAAGGAACTATCTCGGCAAAACCTGAAAAGATAGCCAAAATAAGTGCAAATCGAATCCCTAAAATTGTTAACGCAACAAAAAGAATAAGTGATACAAGCAGTACCAAAAAGAGCTGGCCCCGCAAATAACTCCCTAGCACGTTGTTGATTCTTTTCATAAGCACTTCAACGTCTTTTTTATAATCACGGGGAACTCCGTTAAGAGCAACGGCAAACATCCTGCGGCCTTCTTTTAAGAAATAAAATCCAGAAAAGACAAAGATAACAAAACCAATAATTCCAGAGATTGCTTTTGGAAAAAAGAGAAGCAACGATTCCACAGAAAACACTTTTGATTGCTCTATAGAAACAAGCGTGTCTGATGCAACGGGACGAATCCAATCAGGAAGTATCGTGACCTGTTGTGCTGCTACTTCTATTGTGTTGGTAATAACGTACGAAAGATCATTCGACTCACTAATAATTCTCCTGGTAATATTTACCGACGCAAAAACAACGATGCCAATAATTAAAAAATAAATCAACCCAACAGAAAGACCTCTTGGAAGCTTGAGCTTGTCGCTAAAAAAAGAAACCAATGGATTCATAATGTAGGAAAAAATTGCAGCAAAAATAAATGGTGTTAAGATTTCTCGCTCAAGATACAAAAACCACAATAAAAATAAGCCTAGTCCAACAAAGAATGCTGTTCGAAACCTAATCATGCCTTCATTATACTATATTCATCTCGTTGTTGGCGCTGAGTAATGGCAAAGTGAACATTGCTAAAATCTGTCGCTTGCTGCAAAAAAAAGAAGCCTCCCATCGAACGCTTGGGAAACTTCTTTTTACTTTACAAAGCCACTTGGAACATCTAACGAACTGCTCTTTTAAGGGTTTTTCCTGCAGTAAATCCAGGAGCTTTCCTTGCAGAAATTGTTATACGTTCTCCAGTTTTTGGATTTCGTCCAGGCCGAACTGCTCTTTTTCGAACACTAAAGGTACCAAACCCGGTAATCACTACTTTCTCTCCTCTTTTAAGAGAATCACGAATGCCATTTAACATTGCATGAACTGCATCTCTCGATGCTTTACTCGTGAGGTTTGCTTTTTTGGAAACGAGGTCGATCAAATCTCTTTTTGTCATCTCTTTCACCTCCTGTCTGGACAGAAAAAAAGTAATAAGACAATTACATTTAATTGGCATAACAATACAATGCAATCGAATAGTTTGTCAAGATAGGAAAATTGAAAAAAATTAAATAAATGAGGATTATAAAATTATATTTCCAACTATGCTTGCTGTTACGCAGCAGGCGCTTCGGGTGAAATAGCACGGAATTCGCGGATCGCTGTTACTTTTACATCTCCTGGAACTGCCAATGATTTACTGACTTCTTCTTGAATCTTTTTTGCAATCAAAACCGTATTGGCATCATCAAGCATTCCAGGATTTATAATAACCCGCAGTTCTCGTCCTGCTTCGAATGCGTATGCATCTTCGACACCTTCGTACTTTTTAGCGATGACTTCCATATCGGTAAGCCGTTTTGCATATTGCTCGAAATCTTCATACCGTGCTCCTGGCCTCGCACCAGAAATCTTGTCTGCAGTACACACAATAATCGATTCCACCGAAGAAAATGGCTTGTCTTCATGATGCTCCGCAACACAATTAATAATAAGTTGTGGAATATTATGCCGCTTTAAAAATTCAACACCAAGTTTTACATGACTTCCATCGCCTTCTAATACTTTTCCAATATCATGAAATAAACAACCAAGTCTGACGATATTTTCATCAGCGCCAATTTCTTGTGCAATATGCACGCCAATTTTTGTTTCTTCGAGTGTATGGACAACAAGATTTTGCCCAAAAGAAGTTCTAAATTTAAATCTCCCCAAAACAGATAAAAGGTCTGTTGTTAAATTATATACACCTGCTGCTTGTGCAAGTTTTTCTCCTTCTTCAAGTAAAATTGCTTCGACTTCTTTTTTTGTTTGTAAAACAATTTCCTCAATTCGAAATGGCTGTATACGAGTATCTTTGAGAAGTTTTTCCAAAGATCTCCTTGCAACTTCTCGCCTTACTTGATCAAATGACGAGAGACGAATAATTCCTTCTTCATCCAAGTCTATGTCAACACCTGTTGCTTGCTCGAATGCTCGAATATTGCGGCCTTCTTTTCCAATAATTCTCCCCTTCATTTCTTCGTCTGGGATTTTAATAGTCGAAACAGTGTATTCTGCAATATAATCAATCGCGCCATGACGCATGCTGTCTACTAAAATTTCTTGTGCTTTTTTCGACGCAGTTTGCTTTGCTTCTTCTTCTTTTTCTTTAATAAATTTGGCAAGTGTTTGAGCTTCTTGCTGTTCTATTTCTTTAAGGAGTTCGGCTTTCGCTTCTTCTGTGGTGAGGCCTGTTACTTTTTGAAGTTTTTCAACGTAGCTTTTTTTGCTCTGCAAAAGAAACTCTTTTTCTTTCTCAAGCTGAGTTTTTTGCGCGTCTAAACTATCTTGCTTTTCTAAAAGCTTTTTTTCGAGTGTAATAAGATCTTGTGATGTTGATGCCATATAGTATGAAGACAATAGGAGAGTATCGGCTCTATTATTTTACCGAAAACTTGTTTGCCAATGGAGGGTTTTTGTGATACTTCATAACCTCATTAGACTTTCTATTGTCTGGCGTAATTATACTCTTTCACGCAATACTTCGTCAATAACCTTCTTAATTGCATCAAAATCAAAGCCACGGCTCGCCAAAAATGACCATAATTTTTGATAGAGGTCTCTTTTTGGAAGCTCTCGATATTTTTCCATTCTCTTTCTTGCTAGCTCTTTCATTTGCTCCTCTTCGCTCTCTTTGGTATTTTTTGAATCCTGAAAAACGCTATCGATGATGTCCTGAGTAACGCCTTTTTGTTTTAACTCTTGCTCGATAAGTCGGCGGCCTTTTTTTCGAAACGAGATGCGTTGATCTATCCACCACTGCGCAAATGCAACATCGTCAATAAATTTTTGTTTTTTTAGTCTTTCTATAATAGTTTCTACGAGATTTTCTGAGGTTTTTTTTCTCGCTAAAAAATCGCGGACTTCTTTTTCGGAACGGGGGCGAAACGATAAAAAATGGAGCGATTCGTTAAGATGCTTTTCAAAAGGATCCACAATTAACTTACGACTTGATCTTCTTCCTTCTTTTCTTCACCACCAATAACCATAGATGTTTGCCCCTCTTTACTTTTTGCCTGAATTTTTTCGACCATTTCCTTGGCAATGTGAGGATTTTCCCTCAGATACTCTTCTGTTGCTGCTTTTCCCTGACCAATCATTTTTTCTTCATAGCGGTAAAACGCACCAGACTTTTGCAAAATTCCCATCTCCAAACCAACATCAACAATACCACCCTCTCTTGAAATTCCGTTTTGCATTACGTCAAATTCTGCAATGCGGAATGGCGTTGCAACTTTATTTTTTACAATTTTTACTCGATGCCTCGATCCAACTGCTTTGTCTCCGTCTTTAATTGTTTCTATTTTTCGAACATCCATGCGAACCGATGAATAGAATTTTAATGCAAGCCCACCAGTTGTTGTTTCTGGGTTTCCAAACATCACGCCAATTTTTTGGCGAAGTTGATTGGTAAAAATTGCAACGGTTTTTGATTTGGAAATTACCCCTGTTAATTTTCGAAGCGCTTGCGACATAAGCCGTGCTTGTAGTCCCATCATTGCATCTCCCATTTCTCCTTCAATTTCTGCTCGTGGTACCAGTGCTGCAACAGAATCGATAACCAGCACATCAACCCCACCACTTCGAATAAGGCTTTCTGCAATTTCCAAAGCTTGCTCACCAGTATCTGGTTGCGAAATTAATAACTCATCGAGTTTTATACCAATTCGCTGCGCCCATAATGGATCGAGGGCATGCTCTGCGTCGATAAAAGCTGCAATGCCTCCATGTTTTTGCGCTTGCGCAATAATAGACAAACAAATTGTTGTTTTTCCTGATGCTTCTGGTCCAAAAATTTCTATAATTCTCCCTCTCGGAACTCCTCCAACGCCAAGTGCGATATCGAGCGGCAAACAACCAGTTGATATAACAGAAATATCTAATTTATCTCCTGCTTCGCCAAAACGCATAATAGATCCTCTGCCATATTGCTTTTCGATTTGTTCCATTGCAAGTCTTACTGCATCAAGTTTTTTAGAAGTTTCTGTTGAACCATTACTGCTTGGAGTATTTTTATGAGGATTTGGTGGTCGTCCCATATGGTTCCCACTATAACAGAATTATGTTAAAATGCAAGGAGAAATCGGGGTATAGTATAACGGTAGTACGCGCCCTTGGGGTGGGTGTAACTCAGGTTCAATTCCTGATACCCCGACCATTACAAGATCAGAGAACTCATGTTTTGAATAAATATTATTACCTCAATAATATTTATTCAATCTGAAATATGCGAAAAATATCTAATGAAATCTTAGACAAGGAGATAGAGACTAAATTCCTACTCTGGCAAGCCCTATTAACTATTAACGGATTTATAGCTACTATTGTCGTAGGCCTCGCAGCTTTCGGCTCTATTGATACATCACCATTTTGGGTAAAACTCCTTATAGAACTAATATTAATTGTGATAATTATTAGCAGTTGGTTAATAGCACGTATCTTTTATAACGTAGGTTTTATTTATCATAAAATAAATGAAATACTAAAAACAAAGAGAACTGAAGAATTGAATGTTCAGAAAACAATGAATCATGCAAAAAACATTCATTCACAGATGGTGTTTGCGGAAAAAACAACGCTAAATTTACTAATAATTATAGCTTTAATACTTGTGGTACTAGTTTCTTATCTACTGTTTTTCCAAAAAAGCCAAATCTCCTCAAATATCACCCGTCATCATTGGCGAGGATACATACCTTATCAGCAGAAATAATTATAAGATCAAAGCTATTTTTACAATCATTTTATTTATTGATCGGATGATCGAAAAGCGAAATATTAAGGATTAAAACTGAAAATTTATTTCCGTTTCGCAATATAGACGAAATGTACTATAATGACACTATGAAACTTGCTGAAGTGAAGAAAAAGTTTAAGAATGTCTGGGTTTTGGCTGAAGTACTAAAACAAAATAAGCTCAATCAACCAGTTGATGTAAAGCCAATTACATCAAGTCGTAGCAGAGATAAAATATACGACACATTGGCAACACTGCCGAAAGACAAGATCTATGCAAGCTTATATACCGGCAAACTATCTGAATCCTACCTCTTTTCATGCAGCGTTTGAAATTTAATTCTTCTGCGTCTATTATTGTTGTTGATGTCATAATAAAAGCAAAGACATCCATTGCTGCTCGGATGGTTTTGGATACGGGTGCAAGTTTTGTTGTTATTTCTTCGAGACTAACAACGGCTCTTGGTGTAACCATCGATCCGAAAAAAAATATCAAAACAGCAACCGCAACAAAAATAGAATCAACACCTTTGATCCTTATTCCTGAAATGAGTCTTCTTGGAAAAACCGCCAAAAATATAAAAGCAATCGTTAAAGATTTACCACCACAATCTGGAGTTGATGGACTTTTAGGACTATCCTTTCTCAAAGATTTCAAAATGACAATCGAATTTAAAAAAGGTATACTAACTCTGGAATGAAAATAACAAAACATCTCCACTCCTGCTTATCTGTTGAAGAAAACGGGACAACGCTTTTATTTGATCCTGGAATTTACACGTACCAGGGAAAAAGTTTGACTGTTGATTCGCTCAAGCAACTCGATTATTTACTTATTACCCACGAGCATCACGACCACATGTTTGTTCCATTTGTTAAAGAGATTGTCGCAAAATTTCCAAAAGTACAAATTATATCTAATCCTTCTGTACAAGAAATTCTTGGAGCGTACAATATTGTTGTAGCAACAGAAGGAAACGAGATTGTGTCTTTTGAAGACTCGCCTCACGAACACATATTTGGCCAAACGCCAAAAAATATTTCAATCACTATTTTTGGCAAACTCACCCACCCTGGTGATTCAATGCACTTTACAAAAACAAGCGAGGTGCTAGCTCTTCCTATTCAAGCGCCATGGGGAAGTTATGTGCAAGCACTAGAAAAAGCAAAAGAAATAAAACCAAAAGTTGTTATCCCAATCCACGACTGGCACTGGAAAGACGAAGCACGCACTCAATTTTACCAAAGAGCAACCGAATATCTGAAAGACTTTGGCATTGAGTTTAAAAGCATGGAAACAAATGTTGCAATAGATTTGTAATCCTCTCCTCTTTCTTTTATAATCCACTGACGCATGAATAGAATAGAAGTTTCAAGGAGGCAATTTATACGAGGTATGACTCTCGCAGTGGGAACCGGACTAATTACCGCTTGTACTCCTTCTGAATCCCCTCCTGTACCACGAAAGGTTGTTCCACAAGGTTCTATACCGATAGTAAAAGGATCTGTTCTAGCAACTCCAACAGCTACTATAGACACTATTAGAAGAGAATTTACTCCAACTGCTTTTGCTCCATTGCAAGATGAAGCGATTAAACGCACCGTTGATCAAGCACAAACGGATGAGACTATTAGGTTGGATAACGCATTTATCGGACATATTATCCGAATTCCCTGGGAAGGAAAAGAAAAAGAAGCATACATCACCACTCTCGATGTAGTTGATGAGAATAAAAAACCAAAAACAACGGCAATTTTTCTTAGCTCACGGTGCATCTTTGACAATTTTGAACAAAACAATCAATTGGGAAATCCTGTGTTTCCTGGAATTTGGAGAATAAATAGAAGAGTAGACAATATAGTTGCCCAAGTTGTACTTTCTTCTGACCCAGTAAATCCAAAGGCAATACTAAACGTGAAACAACTGACCCAAAATGGCAGAGCAACAAACTGTCAAGAAGAAACAGCATTTGATGATCTGAAAAAAATACCCTGGAAAGAAATGCCAGAAGATGTTGCACAGCTTATTGGATGGCTCGCTAAACAAGGCTTAAATGGATTTAGACGCGGATTCCAAACTCCCAATCAAAACATTTTACGGTAGTTTTTTATAAATATGAGCTGTTTCATTTGAGTCCTCAAGAATATATCCTTTTTTCTCAAATGTTTTTCTAATTAAATCTGCTTTTGCATAGTCCCCAGCTTTTCTCGCTTTTTCGCGCTCCTGTAGAAGACCTGCGATCTCCTTAGATAATTCTCTTTTTGATATTTTTTGTTTTTTGGCTTTTACTGAAGGCTGAGAAGTGTTTTTTGGATTCTTCTTTTTGGAAATAATTGGAAGCATTTTTACAAACGACTCAAAACTATACCAAGGTCCTGAAGAGAAGATCACTTTTTTATTGCTATGCAGAACTGTGACAACACCTCTTCCTAGAACGGTAAATATTTTTTGACTAACCACAAATTGAATAGCAGTATGTTCATCTATGCCAAGAATCGTTTGATTCTTATCAAGAAGTTTTCGCAATTTCAAAAACCGCTTTTCTCCCATGTAGCAAAATCTCGTATCTAACTCTTTGCCGCCATCTGTATTATTCCAGTGTGTCACAACAGTAAAACCAAGACCTATTTCTGCAAAAAGATTCAGGCCATTTTCCCAATACAAATCACTGCCCGCTTTATAAATTTCATACACAGGAAGCACGTATCCGCCCGCCGCAATCGCGGCAGCACTCGATAAGCAAATTGTTGCGCCCATCTTAAAACGCGCAAGAATTGCATCCCATGCTTTTGAGTTGGTAAGCTGAGAAGCTGCATATGTTGGACTCCCAGGACCTAAGAAAATATAGGTGGCTTTGTCCAATGGTGCAAGAAGTTGAACATTGTCAGGACTATACCTTGTGCCTTTTTTCCGAGCGGGTATTATAGAGATATCTTCGATAAATTCTTGTAATGAAGTACGAAATGTGTCCGCTATTTCTTTTGCGACATGATGTGAATTTGGCTGAAATCCAGCTGGGGTTTCTAGAATTGCAATGCGTTGCTTTGCAGAAAGATTTTGAAAAATTGCCCGATGAATTCTTCTACCAGCTTCTGAGGTTTCTCCAGATCCAAAGAGAATAATGTTCCCGATGGTCGTTGACACTTTATCTTTTTGGGGATTGCTTTCGTCTTCTTGATTTTCCACCCATGCCAACTTTTCGTCGTTGCCTCGTCCTTGCATCTCTTGTCAGAAGTCCATGCTTTCGTAACGTTGTATGAAATTCTGCTTTGTACGCAGCCAGAACTCGAGAAATGCCATGAACAGAAGCACCAAGTTGTCCACTTTTGCCTCCACCAACAACTCGAATCGAAATTCCAAACTTACCAAGGGTATTTGTTAATTTGAATGGAAGTAAATATCCAGCTTCTGCAACACTTCCCGAAAAATAACTCGCAATCGGAGTTTCGTTCACAATAATGTCGCCTCGCTTGCCAGTCTGATCTTTCCAAGTAAACGTATCGGCTGTATAAAACCGAACCCTTGCAACAGATTCCCTTCTTCGCCCAACAGCAAAGATAAAATCTTTTTTTTCTGGTTTTTCTGCTTTTTGCTTTACCACTACTTCTTCTGCCATATTATTTCTTTCCTGCAAACGAACTCGCATACGTATGATTTTCGTCTGCAAAAACATATAATCTCTTTAACATTTGTGATCTGAGCTTATTTTGTGGAAGCATACCCTTTACTGCATGAGTCACTATTTCTGTTGGATTTTTTATTCGAAGCGATTTGAGCGTCTCGATATGCAATCCATGAGGATACCCGGAATATCGATAATATTTTTTTTGCTCTTCCTTGCGGCCTGTTGCAACAACTTCTTTTGCATTAATTACAACAACATAATCGCCACAATCTAAATTTCTCACAAAATAAGGTTTT
>CAZKLH010000035.1:0-9759 GCA_964553595.1 uncultured Gammaproteobacteria bacterium
ACACATATCTTTCGATAGATTATCACATTTCTCTCTCCAACTCAATAAACCATTTGTCTTTCGGTAAAGATAAGCAGACGATTTTTTGAGAACCTATTTAACGATTACTGTTCCTGTTTGGCTTGGATTGAAATGATTATGGTACGAATATGTTCCAACCGTATCAAACACGAGTTGTACCGACGAACCATTCTCGAAAGCACCTAGGTTAAGCTTTGGATAGACAAGATGCGTTGGATGGACGGCCGAATTGACGGTAACGTTTCCTGCATTTTTATTCATCCAAATAACGCGTGTGCCGGCTTTTATGGTGATAGTTGATGGTGAAAATCCATCTTTTGTAACGGTAACAACGACGTCTTTACTTGCCTGTGTTGTGCTACCTGATTTATTAAATGGGAACTGTTGGGTTATATCGCTTGGTCTATTGCTGAGTATGATTACAATGCCAATTAAAGCAACAATAACAACAACTGCAATAGCTATTTTTGTATTCATAACTCACCTCCTTCCGCACGTATGCGTAGCGTATATATCCAGCGTAGCATAGGAATTTTTAGAGTGCAAGGGCCTTTTTGTAGCTACCTCCTTGCAAAAAAAACAGCATTGCCAAAAAGAAGAGAAAAAACCAAAATGTCGGGGATAGACTTTAAGAAAGGAAGGGCCGTTGTTACAAGAGGAAGAGACGCAACTGCAGCGATGCATGCAACAAAAGCGCCAAACGCAATTTGCCTTTTCGGCTTGTTTGGTGTGGTCATTGGTTCTGGGAGCATGACCAGTGAGAAAAAAAGCGTTGTTGGATCGAAAAGAAGTGTAAATAATGGCGCTGTGCTTATCAGTGAGGTTGTCGTTACATAGAGAAGTAAGAATGAAAGTGTGATTTTATATCTTCTCATCCGAACCATGGAGATTAACCCTGGGGTAAGCAGGACTAAAAAGAAAAACAAAGACGCAATATTACTGACTGTTGGCATCTGGAATGAAACTGCCCACCAGGAAATGTTGTGGTGAAAAAGCAGAGATAGTACAAAAAGTCCAAGCGCTGCTGGATTAAATATGTGTCTTGATCGCAACCTCAGGAAGTTTTTCGCAGCGATTGTGAGTATTGCGGTGAGTAGTATGTCGTAGAGCGGAAGATTTGGGGCTATCAGAAGTGTAACAATAAGCGCTGATACGATGGCTGCGCTTGGAAAAAAGAAGGAAATTTTTCTGATTTTCAAACAAATATACTCAGTGGTAATTGCGGTAAGCAGGATGAGAAGTAGATTCCTCACAGGGAGAATTGATGGATTGTTAATAACAGCAGAGAGAAAAATAAGCAGAAGCGTTATGAGCAGTTGTATTTTTGGAGTTTTTAGAAGATTTCCCATACTGTGGTATACTCATATTGTACAAGAATGGAAATAATATGGCAAAGGATTTCTCCCTCCCGTTTGTTAGAAAACAGCTGTTAGCCAGTAATACGTATGCCTTCTTTTTTGATAGGTCGCATGAGCAGTTTGATTTTTTGCCAGGACAATTCGTTCGTGTTACTTTGCAAATAGAACATCCAGACACTCGAGGCACGTCTCGATATTTTTCTATTTCGAGCCCGCCGACAGATAAAACTACTCTTCGGATTGTTACCAAAGTATTGCAAAGCACGTTTAAAAAAGCTCTACTTGCGTTACTTCCTCGTCAACAAGTGAAGTTTTTTGGACCATCTGGCATATTTTATTTTCGGGAAGAGCAAGCGTTGCAGCACGTTTTTTTGGCAGGAGGTATTGGTATTACTCCATTTTTGAGCATTCTCTCTTACATTGATGATAAAAAAATTGTTTCTCCGGTAACATTGTTTGTTTCGTTTTCAACAGCTGAGGAAGCAATTTTGTATCAAGAAACACTGGCGATTGCGCAAAGAAACCCGTCGGTAAAAGTTATTTATACAATTACCCATCCACAAGATTCAAAAATACCTTGGAATGGAGAGGTTGGTCGTATTTCAGAAGAGCTCATTAAAAAATATGTGCCAAATATTACAGAATCTCTTTTTTATCTTGTTGGACCAGCTGCAATGCTCTCTGCAATGGAGGAGTTGGTTGGAGCTATGAATATCCCAAGCGAGAGAATCTTTAAAGAAAGATTTGTCGGGTATTAGTCAAGTGCCTTCTTTTCTTCTTTGTCTCCGATTGTTTGTACCGACGATAATTTCTGGCCAAAGCGTGAAACTCCTGTTGCAACGTAGTGATATTGAGACGATGCATTTGTTAAATGTTTTCCCAAAAGTGTTAAATTCTCTTCTACCTTTTCGTAATCAATTTGCAATGCCCGAAGGAGCTGAAACACTTCTTTAGATTTTGATTCAATTTTTCTTCCCTCAAAAGAAAGCAAAATGGTTTGTAAATGCGTATAGAGCGTATTTGGTGATACGAGATACACTCTTGATTTTCTTGCATATTCAAGAATTTCTTCGCTGTTGATAATTTCGTAATAAATTGTTTCGCTTGGTATGTACATGAGTGAAAAATCCATAGTGCCTTCTTCTGGTAGAATATATTTTTTGGCAATCGCATCCACATGTTTTTTGACATCTCGTAGGAATTCTTTTCTGGCTACTTCTTTCTCTTCTTCATTTTGTGATTTGAGCATCCTTTGGAAATTCTCAAGAGGAAATTTTGCATCAATGCACAGAATGCCCGCGTCAGTTTGTATTGCGGCATCGACTTTTTCTCCAGAGCGAAATTGATACTGTAAGTGAAAGCTGTTTTTTGGAAGCATTTGAGAAATAAGATCTTTTAGTATTTGTTCGCCTATGTTTCCCCGAAGTTTTGGGCTTTTTAAAAATTCTTGGAGCTCTTTAATACCTCTTCCTATTTCGCTCATTTGTCCAACTTCTTTGCCAACGTCTCTAATAACTGTTGCTGCTTTATCAAGTCGTTCGTTTAATTGTTTGGAATTCTCTTGTAATACATGCGTCATGTCTTTAGAGCTTGTTCGTAATGCTTCATTGATTGTTTTGTTGGTAGTTTCCAAAGATATATGCATGCTCTTGAGCCATTCCATGAGTGCGCCATCATCTTTTGGTTTTTGCAATTGCGATAATTTTCTATTGATAAAATAAAATATCGCAATAAATCCAACAACAATAATTCCAATAAGCACCTGCGGTGTGTCCATAGATCTATTGTATCATGAAGAGTAAACTTGCTTCGATTTTATCTGATGCTTTTTAGTGTTATACTCTTGTTTGTGAAAAACAAACCAGGACTTTTTTTTCTTTTTCAACAATGTGATGATTTGGTAATTGCTTTGTCTCAAAAGAAAGATGGATCGATGAAGATTCGTTACGAAATGGATGTTGATCAACAGACTCTTTCTCAGAGAGAAAAGTTTCTTAAAACATATGACATCGATCGTGATCAAGTCGTGAGCGCAAGGCTTGTTCAAGAAGAAAAGGTTGCAGTTGTTGGTAAAAAAGATGCAGGAAAATTTATTCAATTCACCGATGGACTTATTACCAATCAAAAAAATGTTTTTCTTGCAATAACTGTTGCTGATTGTCTTCCGATATTTTTATTTGATTCAAAGAAAAAAGTTGTTGGCATATTGCACGCTGGGTGGAGAGGGTTGCACAAAATGATTATTTCAAATGGGATTGCTATAATGCAAAAAAGTTTTAGGTGCGAGTCAAAAGATATTTTTGTTGGTACTGGGCCTGGTATTGGCGTTTGTCACTTCGCAGTCAATAGAGATGTTGAAAGTATTTTTTCTTCATATCCTCAGGCAATAGTAAAAAGAAAAGAACAGATTTTTGTTGATTTAAAAAAAATTGCCCTTCGGCAAGCTTTGGAACTGGGAATACGAAAGGAAAATATAGAAATCAGTACAATGTGCACGTACTGTGAAAGTGAAATATATTTTTCAAAAAGAAGGGATAATCCGATTTCTCTCCAAGCGCAATTAGGCGTTATTGGATTGAAGCCTTTGGTATAATCTTACTCAGTAGATTTTTTTTGGCTTCTTCGTGTTTTATGTATAGTAAATAAGGAATAATTGCGAGAAGATTTAATACTGCAGCAATAGAAAAAAGTAATTGAAAGCCATATCGATTTGCAATGAATCCTCCAGCAAGAGCAGCGAACGCTTGACCGATAAGAGTAATCGCATCATAAATCCCCCATTCCACAGACTCTTCGTTTTTGTCTAAGTGTGTTGAGAACAGCGAGTTTTTTGGTGGAGAAGCAATGCCAAATCCAATGCCTGTGATAAACGAAAAGAGATACAAGCTTCCGATATTTATTGTAAAGATAAGCCCGATATATGAGATGCTTATGCAGGCAATGCCAATAATCGTTACGACAAATTTTTTTGTTTCGGTTGCATTTTGAGTAAATCGTCCACTGATTAATTCAAAAATAACTCGCGCAATAAGATACACACTAAAAATCGATGCAGCAATTTCTATATTGCTGTTTTTTATTTTGGTTGCTGCAAAAATAGCAAAAATTGGAGTAATGGAATTCCATGCAGTCCATAAAAACGTTTCAGAGACAATAAATGCTTTGACGAGTGGATTTATTGAAAAAGCCTTGAGTGGTCTCCCGATAAAAATTTCTTTAATCACACAAATAAGTGTAGCACAAACAAATGCGTGTTTATATGCAAGGCAAAGGATTTTTGTTAATCAAAATAGAGTTCTGGATCTGCGGTTACGTTTTGCCAGGTCTCTGGTTGGTAGCGATACAAAGCGGCACAAGCAATCATTGCAGCATTGTCGGTGCATAAATTTTTTGGGGGAACAAAGAGTGTTGTTTGTAATTTATCTGTTTTTATTGCAAGTTCAATTGTTTCTTTTAATTTTTGATTTGCCGCAACACCGCCAGATAAAAGAAGCGATTGCACCTTATATTCCTTAACAGCTCGCAGAGTTTTTACTACAAGTACATCAATTATTGCTTGTTGTGCAGACGCTGCGATATCACAAATAGTTTTTTGATCAAGATTTTTTTGTTTTTGTTTTAATTTTTCAACTTCCCGATACACGGCAGTTTTTAATCCAGAAAATGAAAACGAATAATCATTTGAATACATGAGAGGTCTTGGGAAGAGAATTTTTTTTGGATTGCCTTTTTTGGAAGCGTTTTCAATAACTGGTCCTGCCGGATACGGCATCGAGAGGAGTCTGCCTATTTTATCGAATGCCTCGCCAGCGGCATCATCACGTGTTCCATCTAACCATTGAAGCGTTCCGTGATCTTTTAGCAACAGTAAGTCGGTGTGATTTCCAGATACAAGAAGTGCTATTGCAGGAAATGTAATGGAATGTGTTTGTTTTGCATCGGAAATAAAATTTGCGTAGATATGCCCTATTAAATGATTTACTGGAATGAGTGGCTTATTCCATACAAAAGAAAGTGTCTTTGCCGTTTCAACTCCAACAAGCAAGCTCCCGATTAATCCTGGACCAATGGTTACTGCGAGTGCATCAATGTTTTTTTCTGATACATTTGCATCCTGCAGAGATTTTTGGATAATAGGAATAATGTATTTTATTTGTTCGCGCGCTGCTGATTCTGGAATAATGCCTCCTGTTTTTGCGTGAAGTTCTAAAGAAGTAGCAACGACGTTAGACAAAATTCGAATCGTTTTGTTTTTTGTGTCTTTGTTGTGATTAGTAGATTCTGTTGATTCGACAACTGCTGCTGCTGTCTCATCACAGCTTGTTTCGATCCCTAAAATTCGCATTACTTTGAGATTTTTACCTCATCCCCTTTTTGAAAATGGTACGTTTCTGAGATGCCAGCGCTTAATTCGACAACAGTATCTGCCGGCTCGTCAGGAAGTATGATTGGTAACGGATCGCTTGAAGTTTTTGGCGGCTGCACATTCGCGTCAATGGTAACGATGTGGTTATTATTTATATAAACAATGTCTATGGGGAACTTCATGTTTTTCATCCAGAATGGGTAGTAGTCTGGCTTGCTAAACGAAAATAACATTCCCTCGTCTTTTCCAAGCGATGCTTTTTCGGACAATCCGATTTGCTTATCTTTGTCGGACGCTGCAACAGAAAGAGTAAACGAATGGCCGCGAATTGTTGCACTTGCCCGACTGAAAAGCGATATGTTATGCGTTTTTAAATAGTTTTGGACAAACATAAACGCTATCACAAGAATGATTAAAATGACAAAAAAGATAATAATATTTTTTATACTCATATATTTCCTTTTCTTAACGCATTGGCGAGTTTTGTCGTCGAAGCATCAGCTATTCTATCGATAACTTCAACGATTTGTGCGCCAGTCTGTTTTGCCTGTCTTTCTTTGTGCGTATTGTTCCTGTCGCCTTTGGTAGCTGCGATTATAGCAGGTTTTATGGTACTTACAAGTTTATCATAGTCATTATTGGTAAGCTTTTCTGGCAAAAGAATAACATAGTCAACAAAAGAGATTGCTGCCAATACGATCGCTCTATCTTTTTGCGTATTAACTGGTCGGTCTTGGCCTTTTCTTTGCTTGACAGAATGATCACTTTCTAAAAAAACAAACAACACGTCCCCCTCTTTTTTTGCTTTTTCTAAAAAAGAGATGTGCCCGATATGCAGTATGTCAAAGCAACCGCCTGCTAAAACAATCGATTTACCAAGAGCCCTTTGTTTTTCGCTTATAGAGATTGCTTCTTTGGTAGTTAAAATTTTCATATATATTACTCTTTTGTTCCGCGAAGATAGACAGCCTGCCACGGTTGATAATTTGAATCGAATTTGTCGGCAAGAATAACTTTGCCATTCTTAACAACAGTTCTTGAAAATGTTACTTTTGCGCCCCACGCTTGAAAGTCGACCTGTTTTACTGATCCTTTTGAAAGCGTTGGGTCATCTTGATATCGTGGGGGAGGCGGGGCTGATTGTGATGTGATAATTGGTTTTGTCATTGTTACTTTTCTTCCATCAGATGTTCCGTACAAATAAAATGTGATTCGCAGTTGATCTTGGTCTACCGAATTTTGAATCAGAATATAATGTGCGGTATCGTTTTTAAAACGTAGATCAACACTTGGAACATAAATAGTCGCATCAATGCCAGGCGGTGAATCTTCTTCATAATATTGCACTCTATATGCATGAGCATTCCGTTCCACGATTGGTAATCCCGCGTTTAATAATGCTCGAAAGAATGTCGTGGACACCTGGCAGACTCCGCCGCCATCTCCCAAAACTGTTTTACCATTCTCAATAACATATGCCTGCTTGTATCCAGTGAATGCTGACACGTCACCCAGCGCTTTATCAAACGAGAATGTTTCTCCTGGTGCAACAAGAACGCCATTGATTCTTGAGGCGGCAAGCGTGATATTAAAAACTCTGCCGGGAATTGAATGTTGAAAAAGAGATGTTCCTGTGCCAATAAGTTCTTTTATACCAAGATTATTTGCTTGATCTGTTGAAACAGCTGGTTTTACAATCCGTATTGGAATTGGAAAGACAAATGTTTGTGTGGCTCCATTTGTAATAAGAAGTGGAAGTTGTTGCAAAATAAGATTGTTGACTTGTTGCATGTCAAGTTGTTTTCCGTTGGAGGAAGGACGAAACGTAACCACTCTTCCATTTTCAAACGAAAAAAGTGCATCGACGGGTTGTTCTGAAATATCATTAGTGATTGGTTCCAGTTTTTTTGCAAGTTTTTCTTGATCATAGTGGTAGAAAGGGGAAAAGCGGACTGTATTGAAATATGCTTCAGAAATAACGCCGAGTCTTGTAAGTATATCTCCTGTTCTCCCAACGCTATACGCCTGTTTTGCCAAAAGAATCTCGTCAAAACCAAGATGTATCTCTTTTGCAGAAATTGTTGCTATATGAGTATCATCTTTAAAAGTAAATGTAGTATTTCCGATTTGCTGATTTTTTTGCGCAAAGAACTCCCGTATTTCATTTTCATTTTTGCCACCAAAATCAACTCCATCAACAAAAACTCCCGGATATGTTCGCTGGGCGTATGTGTTTTTAAAGCCAATAAATACAAAACTAACAAGGAGAAACAGCCCAAGAGCCATACCGATTAAAAACCAGAAGGCGTTTTTAATTATGGGAAAACGTGCCCGAGTTTCCACGTTTTGCTTTTTGTGCGCTATGTGTTTGTGAGATTTCATTTGCGATGTTATGGTAGGTGGTATTATACTATATATATGCCTATTCAGGAAAATACGATATTTCAATCCCCGCAAAAAGAGGAGATTGAGCCTTTTCCTTTGCCTAAAAGTCATCCCGTAGGAGTTGGTGGAGTCGCACAGAATGCGCAAAATATACAGCAATCTCCTGTTAATCCACCCGTCGCCGCGCCCTCTCCTCCTCCACCAGATTATGGAGGGGGATTTCCTACACCCTTAAAAATGATTCTTGGTGTTATTGTCGTTGCAGTTTTTATTTTTTTGATTGTCCATTTTGTTGTGCCACTTTTTAAGTCAAATAATCAAAAGGTAACACTCGCCTATTGGGGTCTTTGGGAAGACTCAGGTGTTGTAAAGTCGACCATTGCTGATTTTGAAAAAAAGAATCCAACAATCACCGTCGAGTATACGAAAGAGGATGTAAAAGGATACCGTGAACGTTTGACGACTCGATTGCAAAACGGGACCGGGCCAGATGTTTTCCGGTTTCATAACAGTTGGTTGCCTATGTTTTCAAGTACTCTTTTGCCTTTGCCCTCAGATGTTATCGGGAAAAAAGATTTTGAGCAGTCGTTTTATCCAACGACCCAGTCTGATCTTGAAAAAAATGGAGCAATTTATGGTATTCCGCTTGAGATAGATACGCTATCGCTTTTTGTTAATTCGGATATGCTGAGTGCTCAGGGATTACAGCCGCCAACAACATGGGAGGAGTTTTTGGCTGATGCTCGTAAATTAACGGTTCCCGATGAAACAAATACTCGTATAAAAACATCGGGCGCCGCTCTTGGAACGTTTGATAATATTACGCATGCGCCAGATATTCTTTCGTTGTTACTTGCCCAAAATGGAGCAAACCTTACTAATCTATCGGCTACTCCAATAAATGCAGCGGATGCGTTTAATTTTTATATTTCTTTTGCGACTGGGGACAGTAAAGTATGGGACACAACGCTTGATCCGTCACTGCTTGCTTTTGAAAAGGGAAATCTTGCAATGTATTTTGGATATTCATGGGATGTTTTTGCCATTAAGGCGGTATCTCCCGATTTAAAATTCCAGGTTGTTCCTGTGCCACATTTACCAAATCGCAATATGACTATCGCGAGCTATTGGGCAGAAGGGGTTTCTGTAAAGAGTAAGCATACGAAAGAAGCGCTGCTTTTTATGAAATTTTTAGCCGAAAAAGATACAGAGCAAAAGTTTTTTTCAGAAATTTCCAAAACAAGATTGTTTGGAGAACCATATGCGCGCGTTGATCTTGCAGATTCTTTAAAAGATAATACTCTTGCATATCCATTTGTATCTCAAGCCAAAACTGCAGTTTCATCGTATTTTGTTGGTGATACGTTTGACAATGGATTAAATTCTCAACTGAATTCATATTTGGGAAACGCAGTGCGCTCCATGCTTGCAAATACTTCTGCTCAAACTGCAATTGGCACACTTTCTCAAGGAGCCACCCAAGTCCTTCGACAGTATGGGCAATAGTCAAGCTGTTGCGATCTAATTTTTAAGAATTATGGGACAAAAAACAGAAAAAGATATAATTCTTGATCAATACGAAAAACAAGCAGAGGAACTTCTCAAAGAAATGTCGCAAATTGTGTATCG
>CAZKLH010000036.1:0-9740 GCA_964553595.1 uncultured Gammaproteobacteria bacterium
GAAAGAGGTGTATTGACATCAGGCGGCGCCCCAACAATTGTCTATCCCGAAGGATACCTTCGATTTATGGACACCGTCTTCTCTTACAAAAAAGGTGACAAAAATGCAACGAACCGGGCATTTCGGGAAGCGAGCCAGCTTCTCCCTCCTGACCAACTTGCGAGTATTCTAGACAAGACGATCGTCGCTCCTGGGCTACCCGCCCGAACAGACATTACTGACGTTCTTACCGACGTTCAGGCAACAATTGCTTCAGCAGATTGGACACAAGTACAAGACGTGCTCGAACAAATAGTCAATAGAGTAGCGCAAGTAACACAAACAAAAGGGGTCGAATAAGAACTATAATATAACTATGACAACACAAAACATTATTAAAATATTACCCTTTCCAGATCAATTTAAATCAAAACTGCTTGCCGAATTTAATTCTCTTAATCCAGATCAAAAATTTGATACAGAGCAAATCCTGTGGAGGGGATATCGCACTCTTTATAGAATCAAACTGGCATATAATTTGCAACAAGCGTTTTATAAAGCATCCAACAATCAGGAAAAACTCGATAAAGATTTTTACAAAAGGGTTCAAGAAGCGACAGAAAAAGAAATGCTATCCGAATCAACACAGATAATTCAAGAAACAGATTTAGCAGCTGCCAGAAAAGCAATGGAATTAATCGTTAAAGAGATAAAAGCCTCAAAGAAAAATTAGTATCTTCTCGTAATAAATATTTTCACAGAAAACGTTGATTTTCGGGCCTTTTTCTGACTCCGTGTGACGCGGTTTGCATCTACTTTGATTCTCTTGAAATGCGATTTTTCACGTTATACACTGATTGCAACCTTTCGGGGGTATATTGTTATGGAAAACCATCCAATACCACAAAACGTTACCGGGTTTCAGTTTAAGCTCATTGGCGAAATGACCCTGAAACAATTTGGCTACTTTGCTGCCGGAGTAATATGCGCCTGGATTACAATCTCACTTCCCATCTTTTTTGTTATTAAGTTTCCCATTGCGCTTTTTTTTGTTTCGGTTGGATTTTCACTGGCGTTCCTCCCCTTCGAGGGAAGACCGCTAGACATTATGTTTTTTAATTTTGTCAGAAGCCTTTTTACCCCAAATCAGTTTGTATATCAAAAGATCGGCAGGCAATTCGCAGATCTCTCTCTTGCTGCAATACCGAAAATAACAAAGGAGATCGTTCCGCAATCATCTGAAAAACTCGAGGCATATCTAAAAAGCCTCCATACAACACCAAAAAACCAATATGACGAAAAGGAAATGGCGTTTTTTCAAAATATTGCGGGCCAGTTTTCACCACAACCGCAACTGCAGCCAGCTCTTGCAGCCACACCAATCACTCCCCCACTACCACAAGAACCAGTGAGCCCACTGCCGCCTGTAGAATTTGATAAAAAACCAGAGACTAACAATGCTGAGCCTGAAATAATCTCGATAGATACAACTTCGCCAGCAGACGCAGAGCGCGCAGAAAAAACTCTCGAGCAAGAACTCGAGGTTTTAACCGAAGAGCTCCAAGGGGCAAAGAAAGAAGAAAGCCAAACGTCAGCTCAAGACGCTAGTCTTGCTCACCAACGGGCCCTAGATTTAGAAAAAAAACTCACCGAGGTTCTCTCTCAAAAAAAACAACTGGAAGAACAAATTCTTCACTTATCAAAAAGGCTCGACGCACAATCACAAACAGTTTTTACACCTTCCGCCGGAAAAGATATTCCTGAATCAAAGCTTGTTCGAAAAATTCCCAAAGCGATGGGGCAGAGAACTGGACTGCTTGCCTCCGAGTTTCCCAATGTTGTTTCGGGAATCACAAAAGACTCTCGCGGTAATGTGTTGCCAAACATTCTCGTTGAGATAAAAGATAAAAACAATAATCCAGTACGAGCATTCAAAACAAATACGATTGGTCAATTCGCCTCAGCGACTCCCCTTGCAAACGGCACATATACCATTCAATTTGAAGACCCGTCCGAAAAACATGCGTTTGACACATTTTCTCTTACTGCAAAAGGGGAGGTTATCCAGCCTCTTGAAATCGTATCGACAGACGCCAGAGAAGAATTGCGAAAGGAGCTTTTTGGCACATGACAAAAACTTCCCAACAAAAAACATCTGGAAATATAGGATCCACGCAAAAATTTACTGAGGTGCAAGACATTGTCGATAATATCGTTTTATTAGCAAATGGCAATGCATGTCTTGTTGTCGAGGTTTCTGCAAGCAACTTTGCCCTGCTTTCAAAACCCGAACAGGATGCAAAAATAAGCGCATACGCAAGCCTGCTTAACTCTCTTTCGTTCCCGATTCAAATTCTTATTCAAAATAGAGCTATCGACGTCAGCTCGTATCTTCATTTTCTTGATGCTGAGTCACAAAAATACCTCTCTCTCAAAACATTTTCTCAACCCCTTTCTGGAATAAACAGCAAATCGCCACTTACGTTGTATCGAGAATTTATTCAACAACTCGTGAGCGTAAAAACCGTGTTGGATAAAAAATTCTACATTATTATTTCCTATTCCTACCTTGAAAAGGGTGTAAAAAGCGCAGCATCGATGCCCAACAAACCCGCAACGTATAATTTCACCGAACAAGCCAAGGCAACGCTCCACACAAAATCAGAATCATTACACGCCCAATTGGCACGTCTTTCTGTTCAAGCCAAAGTCTTAGAAAAAGAAGAGCTTATCAAGCTTTTCTATGAGGTGTTTAACCAAGCAGCAGAGGGAAATGCTCCAGAAGTAACAGACCTAGAAAGAGCTCCTATTATTACAACAAAACAATGATGAAACTACTGCCATCACAAAAAAAAGAAACAAAATCCAATAACCAAACCCTCACTGCTCTCGAGTCGGTCGAACAAGGAATGACTTCTCTTATCGATGTTCTTGCACCCTCGTCAGTTGAGGTAGACTTTCGCTCAATTCGGGTAGGAAACAAATTCTATCGCACGCTTTTTACTATAGACTATCCCCGATTTGTTTCGGCAAATTGGCTTCAGCCCCTAATTGACTTTGACAGTTCAATGGATATTTCTATGTTTATTTATCCTGCCTCCTCCCCAGACATTCTTTCTGATTTACGAAGAAAAATTGCCGAAATGGAAGCAACCATTTCCTCGCAAATCGAACAAGGGCTTGCCACCGATCCAAAAGTCAGAGCCATGCTTGATGACGCACTGGGACTACAAGAAGAGCTTGCAAAAGGAGTTGAGAGATTTTTCCAATTTAGCCTCTATTTTACCCCCTCAGCAAACTCGATGCCAGAACTAGAGGAAATCTCAAAAAGACTTTCAGCAACCCTCTCCTCGCTACTCTTGCTAACAAAGCCGGCAACACTGCAAATGGAGGAGGGATTCAAATCAACTATGCCAATCGCTCAAGACAAGCTCTATATTATTCGCAACATGGACACAACCTCACTTGCGTCCACTTTTCCGTTTACTTCAGCAACTCTTACGCAAAACAAAGGAGTCTTGTATGGCGTGAATCAGCAAAATGGTTCGCTTGTTATTTTTGATAGGTTTTCTCTGGAAAATGCAAACGAGATTGTTTTGGGAAAATCCGGGTCAGGAAAATCATACCTTATTAAACTTGAAGTTATTCGGCAACTACTTTTTGGAACAGAAGTAATCATCGTTGACCCAGAAGGAGAATATCAAGCGCTTTGCAAAACCATGGGCGGCGAACACATTGCCTTTTCTGGCTCATCGCCTGTGAAAATGAACCCCTTTGATTTATCTGGGTTGTACGAAGAAGGAGAAAACGAGCTTGGATTAAAGATTCTCTCTCTCCATGGACTCCTTCGTATCATCATGGGGGAACTTGATCCAGCTCACGACGCAATACTAGACAGAGCGCTTGTCCAAACATACCAACAAAAAGGAATAACCCCAGACCCAGCAACCCAAACCAAAGAACCTCCTCTTATGGAAGACCTTTACAAGGTGTTGCTTGGCATGGAAGACGAAACAGCAAAAGACCTAGCATTGCGTTTGGAAAAATTTATTAAAGGAAGCCTGAGTGGTATTTTCAATCAACAGTCTAATTTTAACCTTGGCAACAACCTCACCGTTTTCTCAATAAAATCCCTTGAGGAAGAACTTCGTCCAATCGCCATGCATATCATTCTTGATTTTGTCTGGACAAGAGTAAGAAAATCGCTCAAAAAGCGCCTACTCATTCTGGACGAAGCATGGTACATGATGAAATACGAAGATAGCGCGTCGTTTGTATATGGCATTGCAAAACGCGCGAGGAAGTATTATCTCGGACTCACAACAGTAACTCAAGACGTAGAAGACTTCTTGTCCACTGATTACGGCAAAGCGGTCTTGTCAAACTCGTCTATTCAAATCCTACTTCGTCAGGGGGCATCTGAAGTTGATCTTGTCGCAAAGACATTTTATTTGTCTCAAGGTGAAAAAGAGCTCTTGTTGTCGGCAGGTGTCGGAGAAGGACTTTTTTTCGCTGGACAAAATCACGTTGCAATGCAAATTGTCTCTGCTAACTTTGAACACAACCTTGCCACAACAAACCCAGCCGAAGTCGCAACGCGAGAAAAAACCGACAGAGATGAAAAAATAGACCAGGCTCAAAAGGATCTGAGATTAGACGCTCAAACACAACAGTCAAGGCAACCAGAATTTTCTCAAGAAACATCAATACCTGCCAGCACAACACAGGCCATTGAACCCGAACACCAGAAAGAATCCAAGGAAGAATCATCCCCCATCTATGCGCCTAGCCAACAAAACACTTCGCCTGCTCTCGCACCAAACGCCTCTACTGCTTCGAATGTACCGCCCCCTTTGACGCCAGGAGCATAAGTATTTAAACAGATGGCGACGGAAAATATATGGACTCAGACATACAAAACTTTGCCGAGATTGAAAGCCTTATTCGAAATGATCCTCAAAACGCCGACAGGATTGCCAGTCAAGCAAACATACTTGCAAGAAGAATTCAAGGAAAAATTCCAGAGGCTATTTCTCTAACAAACAAGGAGCAAGTTTTTGCATTTGCAAAAAACAATCCACAGCTTAACCTATCCGAGCAAGACATATCAACAATAGTCACCGGAAAAAGCATAGAAGAAGCATATTGTCTTATTCGCGATCAGGAAGAAACTGCCGTCTCCGAACAAGGTGGGGAAACCAGCATAAACTTTCCAAGCCCCCTCTCCCTCCCATTTCTTGCTGCATTGTACTTAGCCCGACCAAAACCACAGACGAAAGAGGAAGATGGAAAATATCAAAAAATTGCAGAAGAGAAGAAAAAGCAATGGCTAAAAGATAATCCAGGCAAAGACTTTGAGTCAAAAGAAGGGATCGACTATCTATACGGCTCTCTCGACAAGCGCCCCGATGACAAAAACATGAGATCTCTTGCAAGCGATATAAAGCAAGACTTCAATGAAAAATATAAAAGCCGGGCGGAATTGTATGACAAGAAAAAAGAAAAGGTCCACAAAAACATTGAGGATGACCATGCAGTGAACAACATAGACTTCCGAATCGACGAACATACAAGCGCACGATTTGCGCTTTGGAAAAAACAAAACCCCAGCGCAACAACAGAACAAGCGGAAGCAATGCAAAAGAAACTGCAAATGCAAATCGAGCGCTATGAATATAGAAAATTTGTTACGGAGCATAACACCAAGGCAGAAGCATATGCCTTGCGTGATCAGAAAAATGAGACTGCTAAAAAGATAAAAAAATCTCTGGAATCAGTAAAAAATGAGGAAAAAAGAAGAGAAGCGCAACAGAAACGAATGACAGAAAAAAGATTGCGTGCTCAAGAACAGAGAAAAAGAATTGAAGAGAAAAAGAAGACAGTAGGCACGCTACCACCACTCCCGCATCAGCCAGAAATGGCTCCCTTACCCCACATGAAACCGCTCGAGCCAATTCCGGAAATTACAATTAATCAATCGCCAAGACCAACCATGGGGTCGCGGTCCTTTTCTCAACCAAGAATTTCCTACAGACCTTCATCTTCGACATTCCAAACACCCCCAACACGCAAGCCACGAGGAGGGCGTTTTACTCGCGCAACAAATTGGATTAATGGACTCAGAAAGCCCAAGATTCCTATCAAACCCCCGGTTTTGCCACCCGTTGCGAATCTTTCAAAACTACTGCTTGGCCCCGGCGGGTCAGTCCTCATTGTTCTAGGATTTTTATTAATAATGGTAATCATTCTTTCTATTCTTGCCGGCTTCACATCAATTCCTGGAGGGCCAGACAGCACTTTGGGGGGAATAACGCCACCGCCATCAGGCGGAACTCTTACATGTAACTTTACCCGTTCCGGCACATCAAGTCCTATAAAAAGTACAATACTGCAAGGATGGTTTCTAGATATTGGCAACTCCATTGGGGTGCCCCCAGCAATTCTTGCAAGCGTTGCTATGCATGAAAGCCCAGATTTTGTCACAAACGCCGATGACAGCAATGACGCAATTAAAACCAACCACTATTGCAACACTGGCCAAACTGTGTGCGTAGCTCCCGACAATAAAACTTCATATGTAAGATCATGCACATCAAGTGAGAGGGCTAGCGGCTGGAGAGAAGGACATGCCCAGGGACTAATGCAAATCATGGATCTCTATCACCCCTCAGACGACCTCTGCAGTATTACAACAAGCATTACTATTGCAGCGCAACAACTAAAATCTCTTGGCATAACTTTGTCTCCCACAGAAAGCGATGTTGATTCAGCAATACAGAGCTATTTTGGAAGCTCAAGTTGCACTTATGGCGCAGGCTACAGTTATTGCGACGAGGTGTGGAAAGATTATCAGGCTTGCACAGGGGCTGCTCCACCCCCAGCACCGCCAAGTCTTTGCGCGGGGACGCCAATATCTCTGGGTGTTACAAAGGAATTCCTTCCTCTTCCCGGAAGCCCATCTTGCGCCGGAACAGATGATAAAACCTGTGGAAGGCCAGGATACTGCACAACGCCAAAGAAGATAGTTGTGCATACGACGTGGGGAGGTAGTAGCGCGCAAAATGTTTACGAGTATTTTGCTTCAGGCGCAGGAGGTAGAGGCGTCGCTTCACATTTTATTATTGGAAAAGACGGTCAAATGCTACAGCTTGTAGATTCTTTCTCTAATATTATTGAGGTTGCATACGCAGTTCACAATTATATAGATCACATTTCCATTGAGCTTGTCAACGACACTGACTATTCTAGTAAGTCAGCAGTTCCTCCCGCTCAATACTCATCACTCATTTCATTGATAAGAACGCTCATGTCGCAATATCATGTCCCGCTAGGAACGCTTGAGTATGATTGGCTCTCTAGCACAGATTCATACAATCCGGCGGCAATTCCTGGAATTTATGGACACTATCAGTTAAACCCTGCTACCAGAAGTGATCCTGGTGAAGGACTTGTAAAAGACCTGAGAAATGACCTGAGATAATTGTTATACTTTAATAGCAAAAAAATGAATTCTTTTCAAAAAAAAATAATACTTCTTGGTGGTGTTTTCGTATGCATACTTATTCTCCTTATTTACCTATTTCTTCCAAAACCTTCTCCTCCGCAAAAAACAAGTAATTTTTTACCAACCCCTACAACATTTCAACCCCCACAAACCTTCTCCTCCAAGCTTTCTACTAAAGAGCTTAACTACAAAGATCTCCCCCCGCAACCATTACCTTCAATAAATAGTGATACTGGAATACTCGTTGTTTCGTCGGATTTGTCTGATGTGGTAATCGAACTTGACCCAACAGAAAATGAGGGTCCACAAGGTTCCTCACAAAAACGTTTTACTATTACAACCCCCTTCAAGAGCCTCTCGATTCCCGTTGGAAAACATTACCTAACAGCAGCAAAACCAGGCTGCGTTCCTTCCGAGGTGGATTTTGAAATTAAAAAAGAAGATGTTACTCGATTGAATATCAAATTAGATGCCCTTCCCGCCGGTGGAACTCAATATAAATGCATACCTCTCACCCCTGCACCCTGATCGGCATGATTAAATGAAGAAAAGAGGAATCATCTTTTATTTTAAACACTCCGGGATTTAGTGGACCTGTCATCTCAAACGTCATCTCATCTTTATCAATGTGGGAAAAAAGCTCAAGAAGATACCTTGCGTTGAATGCTATTTCGTTTTCCTCTCCATCAACCTTTGCTTCCACCTCAACAGTATTTTCTCCAACCGACGGTGTATTTGCAGAAACAACCAAGGCATTCTTCTTTACTGAAAACCGCACAATGTTTGCAGTTTCTCTGGCAAATATCGAACAGGTCTTCACTGCTTTTTGCAGCTCGTCTTTATCGAAAGAAACAGTTGTCGCAACGTCTGTTGGGATTATTTTTTCGTAGCTTGGAAACTCCCCCTCTATTAATCTTCCAACCAAAAGCGCATCTGTCCAAGAAAATAAAACCTGATTGTTGCCATCCGAAACAAATAACTCGATATCTCCTCCTTCCTCCTTCGCCGAAATCACCTCTCTAATAACTCTAGCGGGGATTAAAAGAGGTTTTTCCCAAGCGTCTTTTCTCTCAATAGTAAATTCGTGGCGTTTTAAAGAAAGCCTGTATCCATCTGTCGCAACGAAAAATAGAGTATTCTCTACCCCTGGGTCTGTTTTTATAAGTACCGCCGAAAGTGCAGGTCGTCCAGAATCAAGACTCGCAGCAAAAGCAACTTTTACAAACTCGTCTTCGAGAGAGCCTTTTTTAAAAACAACAAGTCGTTGACCTTTCTCTTTATATAACGCAGGAAATTCCTCTTTTGCAATCGTTTGAAATGTGCTTTTCGTTTTTTTACTCATCACCTCAAGTAACTCTCCTTTTGTCTGAAGAGTCACTTGCTCCTGCGGTAAAGAAGCTATTAACTCTGAAAATACCTTCGCAGGAATAGTAATGCCTCCAGCTTCTTCAACGCTTGCTGGAATTGTTAATTGAATACCTACTTCCAAATCTGTTGCGCTAATCTTTACGTTGTTTTCGTCTGTTTCTAAAAGAAAGTTGGATAAAACGGGAAGTTGATTCTTTGAAGAGATAGCGTGATGAATAAATGGTAAATTCTTCTGGAGATCTCCTGCCAATACTTTTATTTTCATAGTGCGTCTTTATTTCCAAACGATTCTTTCGTATATATCACTTGTTGTTGTAGTAGTGTATCTGGAAAAGTGGAAAAAAGCAAGAGATGAAGCTAATTTTTTAGTGGAAAACCTGTGGATATCTTTGGGGATAAATTGTTTATAGCGTGTGTCACCAGGTGTTGTCCTCTTGTTATCCCCGTAGCGTTAGTTTTTTCCCCAAGATTTCCTCAAACTCTCCGAGCTTCAAAGAGGCAGTTTTTTCCACTTTTTCTACACCGTGCATAATTGTTGTGTGGTCACGTCCTCCCAAAATGTTGCCAATTTCAACATAGGTTAACCCGAGGTTTGTTTTTAAAAGATACATAGCAGTTTGCCTGGCTCGAACTAACGATGCGTCGCGCTTTGGGCCTTTAACCTGTGTTGTTTTTACATTATAAAACATACAAACTTTTTGGATAATGTCGTCTGGATGAAAATGATTATTTGTCTGTTCATCCCCCTTCTGACTTAGCGATCTTTGGGCGGTTTCTATCGTGACTTCGCCACCCTTTGCGTTTGCTTCGGTAATGAGTCGAAGCAGTTGTCCCTCGAGGCTTCTTGCGTCTTGAATTTTTTCGGCAATAATTTTTGCAACATCCATGG
>CAZKLH010000037.1:0-9736 GCA_964553595.1 uncultured Gammaproteobacteria bacterium
TCTAATAAAATCAAATGGAATCTCATCGATTTTTTCAAACCCAGGAGTTTCTGCTTCTTTGTGCGCGAGCACTGCTTGATCTAGGGGGCTTTTTAAATTTGACTGGAATGAGCTATTTAAATATGCAAACTGCAAAACACGTTTGTCCTCTTTTTGTGCAATATTTTCGTAGATTTCTAGCTTAATCTTATTGACAGTAAGCGTTCCGGTTTTATCGGTGCACAAAACATTCATACTGCCAAAATTTTGAATAGATGGTAAGTGTTTTACGATAACGCCTTTTTTTGCCATCCGAATAGCTCCTTTTGCAAGATTAACGGTAATAATCATGGGTAACAGCTCTGGGGTTAGGCCAATTGCCAGTGCAAGAGAAAAAAGAAGTGATTCAAAAATATCGTGTTTTAATACTGTGTTAACAAAAAAAATTACAATAACTAGTGCAAGGGTAAAACGCAAAATAAGAACGCTGAATTGCCGAATGCCAATGGTAAAATCTGTATCTGGTTTTTTGAGGCTTAGTTTTTCGGCAATTTTGCCAAACTGTGTATCTTTGCCAATTAAAAGTACTTTTCCGGTTGCCTCGCCGTTTACCACAGTTGTCCCCATGAGAATAGTTTCTGATACGTGCTTCTCTGCCGGAAACGATTCGCCAGTGAGCGTTGACTCGTCGATATGGAGATCTTTTATAGAAAGCAATTGAATGTCTGCTGGGACAACATCTCCAGCTAAAAGAAAGACGATGTCCCCAACAGTTATTTGTGAAGTGTGTATTTCTTTTCTTTCACCATCCCGAAGGACCGTTGCTTTTACAACAACCCGTTGTTTCAATTTTTCTACCGCTTGTGTTGATTGTCGTTCCTGATAAAAATCAATCACAACGCTTAAAATAATGATGGAGGTGATGATAATAAAATCCTGGGCGTTTTTTGTGAGCGCAGAAATAAATGATGCAGCCAAAAGAATAAGAATAAGAGGGTTTGCGAATTTGGAAAGAAAGGAAAAAAAGAGCGTTGTGCTTCGTGTCGTGATGACAACATTCAGCCCGTATTTTTTTTGTTGGTTTTTTACTTCTTGTGTTGTGAGGCCACGAAATGCTGGCTCAGCGCCTTCGAATGAGGCTGGTTTTGCTGTATCCATAGACAAGTTTAGTATAGCAGAGTCTATGGATGACTAGTCTCTTTCTACAGAGATCGTTGCTTCTGCAATGAGCGCTGCGATTGCTCCTACTGCTGCAAGGACTGGTGCGAGGACCACGCCAACAACGCCCAAAGTAAGTGGGAATTCAGCAACAATTTTGCCGTTTTTATCTTTGATTGCAATTCTTCGCACATTCCCTTCACTAATCAATTCTTTTACTTTTTTGAGAAGGTTCTCGCCGGATACATGGAATGTTTCGGTTTTTTTATGCTTTGTTGTTGTCATATAATCTCACCGCCTTTGTATTATTTACTCAACAGTGACTGTCCCTGTTGACGTGGGATTCAAATGATTGTGATAGCCATATGTTCCTGGTTTGGTGAAAATAAAACTCAGTGTTTCGCCATCATTAAATTCGCCGAGATTCAGGGATGGATAGGCTGTGTGTTGTGGATGAGGATCTGAGTTAACCGTTGCAATATCTCCGCTTTTATTTGTCCACGTTACTTTGGTTCCTACCTTAATCGTTACTGTTTGTGGTGAGAATCCGTCTTTTGTAAGCGTTACCATTGCTTCTTTTGCTGGTGCTTCTGTGGTTGGTTGCGCAGATGAAGTTGATACAGTTGGTGTACTTGTTGGTGGATTCGTTTGCGCTTGAGGAGTTGGTGATGGGCTGGTTGTTGGCGCACCCTCTTTTTTACCAAGAGCAATGATTGCGCCGATAACGATAACAACGAGTACAATACCAAGAATCACCTTATTGCTCATAGTATTTTTACTATACAATATTCCTATCAAAAATGCAAAATAGACACAATTCCTTTTTTGATTACATCAAAGATAGTATCAAAAAAATAATACGTGAAAATAAATACAATACCTGGTGTTTATTAGTCTTTTCGCATGTAGTCGAGCACAAATGCGACAATCATTACGACAAGTCCGAGACCAACACTTGCAAGAGATGGAACCAGTGATGAAACGAGCAAGCCAAGACCGAGACCAAAAAGACTATGCATCATCGCATGAGGCGTCATGCACGATTTTGTTTTTTTATTCATATTTTTCACCCCCTTTCTTGTTACCTATTTATTATAGGAACATGTTACATTTTTTTGCAATGTGTGAATTGACATTGTCATAGTTTACGCAGTACAGTGAGATAAGAAAGGAGGCCGAAGATGCAGAAAAAAATTATGCCCTATCTTAAAAAGTATCCGATGTATAACTCGCTTGTGCATGCAATTGGAGGAGTTGGCGTTGGGATCTTAATCGCTTCGCCTGTTGCTGGTGTGCATCCTGTTCGATTTGGCGTCGCGTTAGTGCTTGTCGCTATTGCTGGTCATGTATACGCATACATGCAGGGATAGAGTGAAAAATGTGTTGTGCCCCACGTGTTAAAGCTGTTTGCATCTGCTAAAATAGTGGTATGGACGAATCAAGCGATAAAGGTTTGGAGAAGGCGACGCTTGGTGGCGGTTGTTTTTGGTGTACAGAGGCAATCTATAAACGACTCAAAGGTGTTGTGACAGTTACCTCTGGTTATTCAGGTGGAACTATGGAGAATCCATCGTACGAAGCTGTTTGTTCGGGGAAAACAGGACACGCAGAAGCAATTCAAATTACTTTTGACCCATCGGTTATTAACTACGAAAAGATTTTGGAGGTGTTTTGGCGAACGCATAATCCGACAACATTGAATCGGCAAGGAAATGATGTTGGGACACAGTATCGCTCGGCTATATTTTTTCATACTGAAGAGCAGCAAAAGAAGGCGTTGTTAGTAAAAGAACAAATAGAAAAAGAAGCATTGTACAAAGATCCGATTGTTACAGAGATTGTGCCATTTACCAATTTTTATAAAGCAGAAAGCTATCACGCAGACTATTATGATAGAAATAAAGAGCAACCATACTGTCAGTTTGTTATCGATCCGAAATTACAAAAGCTTTTGAAAGAATTTAAAAGTGACCTAAAGGAAGAATATAAATAGCCACTATAAGAAAAAACGTGTCATCGTTTCTTCACTGCGAGTCCAACAATAAAAAGAGAAAGAGCAAGTAACACAATTGTTCCACCTGGGGAAAGATTCAGATAGAAAGAGAGGATAATTCCAGAAATGACTGAGAAAACAGAGAGACACTCGGCGAGAATAATGGTTTGCAAAAAGCCTTTTTTAAATTGTAATGCCGTTACTACGGGAACCACGATTAATGCAGAAATTAGAAGCACACCGACAATAGGAATTGCAAGTGCGACAGTAAGAGCCGCAAGAAAGATAAGCATGAGGTTAATAAAACGAGTCTTAATACCACTGACTTGCGCTGCTTCCTCGTCAAACGTTACAAAAACAAGTTCTTTATAGAATAGAACGATTGCAAGAAGCACAATTGTTCCAAGGATTGCAATAAGCGCCACATCGGATTCTTTAACAGTAACAATGCTGCCAAACAAATAGTTAAACAAGTCAACATTGAATCCATGTGCTAAGCCAATAAGCACAATTGCCAAGGCAAGACTTCCTGAAAGAAATATCGCAAGAGCGGATTCTCCATAAACTCGTTTGGAAATTCGCAATCTTTCAATAACAGTTGACGAAATAACTGCTGCGAGAATTGCAGTAATCAGTGGATTTATTGAAAGCAGAAGACCAATGGCGACACCTGCCAGCGACACATGGGAAAGAGTATCTGCAATAAGTGAATAGCGCCGCAGCACTAAAAAAATTCCAATCAAAGGTGCGATAAGGGCAATAATAATGCCCGCCTCAAATCCACGAACAATAAAACCGTAGTGGAACAAATCAAGCATGGTGCTGTAGTCCTCCTTTTCCGATAAGCTGGTGAAAATAATCACCCTTAAGAAATAACTCCGGGTTGTCGTAATAATCTAGAGTGCAGTTGACATATGCAAGTTCGGTTGTTTCGTGTGCAACAATGTCTAGTTCGTGTGATACAAGCACAAGAGTGAGCGCGAGTTCTTTGTTAAGTTTTCGTAAAAGTTCATAAAAGTTTTTTTGTGTTTTGATATCAACACCAACTGTTGGTTCATCAAGAAATATTATCTCTGGTTCTGTTGCTAAGGCTCTTGCAATAAATACTCGTTGTTGCTGGCCGCCAGATAATTCGTTGATTCTTCTTTTTGCAAAATCTTCCATGTCCACTTGCTTTAATGCTGTGTGTACTTTTTCTTTGTCTTTTTTTGTTGGAAAATGGAAGAGTCCTTGCTTGCCATATCTTCCCATGGCAACAACCTCCTCAACGGTAACAGGAAAGTTTATCTCAATAAATGTTTTCTGCGGGACGTAGCCGATTTTATACCAGTCTCTAAATGTTTGTATGTCTTCTCCAAAAAGCTTTATGCTTCCTTGTTTTGGCTTGAGAAGTCCGAGCATGAGCTTGAGAAGCGTTGATTTTCCACCCCCATTTGGACCAATAATACCAAGATAATCTCCTTTGTGAATTTGTAATGAAGCATTTTTAATGACGTCCTCAGTCGCGTAAGCGAAGGAAACATTCTGTAGGTCGACAACTACCTGATCGTGAGCTATTTGTTGCATTGCAGTGCGAGTTGGAGGGCATGGAGATTATCTTCCATAATAGTAAGATAGGTATGTCCAGCCTTTAGATTATCATCTGATATTCCTTCGATTGGGTCAAGCGTCAGTGTGCTTGCGCCTGTTTCTTGTGCAATTGTTTCTGATAATTTAGGACTCACCAAGCTTTCAAAAAAAATTATTTTTATACTCTTTTGATTAATGAGCGTGCTGATGTCGGCAAGTTTTTGTAGGCTTGGTTCTTCGTCTGGGGAAATTCCAGCAATTGCTATTTGATTTATATTGTAACGTTCTGCAAGATAGGCAAACGCTGCGTGAGAGGTAACAAAATCTTTTCGAAGACAATTTTTTAATCCTTCCCGATAGTGTTCATCTAATTGAGTAAGTTTGTCCTCCAGCATTTTTGCGTTTTCTTGAAAATACAGTGCATCTTTGGGATCTGTTTTCTCGAATCCTTTTTCAATCTTTTCGACCTCCTGCTTTGCTAAAATTGGGTCGAGCCACACATGCGGATCTCGTATTGTTTTTTGATTTTCCTCCATTTGTTTTAATACTAAGTCTTCTCCTGCGACAATAATGATAGTGTTTTTCCCTTGCAATTCATTTTTTATTTTGTCTCCCCACGTCTCAAGTGTTCCGCCATTTAATATCAGCATATCGGCATTTTCTATGTTAACAATGTCTCTTGTTGTCGGTTCATAGTCATGTGGCTCTGTGCCGGCAGGTGTTATGTTTTGCACGTCTGCTACATTTCCTCCAATTTGCGATGCAAAAAAATACATTGGATAAAAAGAAGTTATGACTTGCAATTTTTTGCTTTGAATTGGCAAAGATATGTTCGAAGTTTTAAAAACAGTGGTGAAGATATAGGCAAGACTCAATATTCCTAAAACAATTATGCTACCTATAATAATTTTTTTGTTCATATTATTTCTGACAATTTTTGCAGAGACCAAAAAATTCAAGACTGTGCCGTTTTACCAGTAATCCTTTTTTTGCTCGTATGGTTTTTTCTAGTTTTTCGATATTACAATCCGAAATGTCTTCTATTTTTCCACAATCTTCGCAGACAAAATGATGGTGATCTGCTTTTGAAAAAAGTTCATATCGTTGTTTTCCTTCGTGAAGTTGGATTTGTTTTAATAACCCTTTTTGTGTAAACAGATTAACGATGCGAAACACGGTTGCTGGATCTGTTTTAATATTCTTTTGCTCTAAATAGTCAATCATTCCTTGTACGTCAACTGGTTTATCGGATGCTTCAAAAAGACCCATGAGGGCAATCCTTGCCGGAGTGGCGCGGAGATCCCTATCATTTAATTCAGCTTTACAATCATGGCGAACCCCTACGGAAGTCATTGAGATATTATATGCGACTAACTTGCATTTGTCAAGATGCAGAGATGAGGTTTATTTATTTAGCTGTCCATCGATCAGGGATTTTAACCCGTCGTATGTATAGGTTTGAGTCACGACACCGTTTATGTAAAATGTTGGTGTTGCATTAACACCTAGTGTGTTGCCGTCACTTTCGTCGTTAAGTATCGCATCTTGATAGGCATTAGTTTGTATGTCTTTCGTGAATTTTGCGATATCTAGCCCAATGGTTTTTGCATAATCAGTAAAAAAATCAAGAGGGGTTGTGCTTTCTCCCCATTGTAATTGTTTATCGTAGAGCATGTCGTGCATTTCCCAAAATTTACCCTGCGTGCCAGCTGCCTCGGCAGCTTCTGCTGCAATCATTGCATTTTGATGTTGGGAAAGTGGAAAATTTCGAAATACAAATTTTATTTTTCCAGAATAGTCGTTGAGTATTTGTTTTGTTACTGGATATGCAGCACCACAAGCTGGACATTGATAATCGCCAAATTCGACAAGCGTTACTTTTGCATCTGATGTACCAAATATGTGGCTGTCTTTTTTGATAAGTACTTTTTGGTCTACTTTTTTTGGAGGAGTATTTGTATCGTTAGAAGTGGTTGTTGTTTTTCCGCCAAAAACAAATGCCGCACCAACAATAATAGCAATGGTAATAAGTCCTATTCCTAATAATACTTTTGTTTCTTGTGTCATGTCTTCTTTGCTGCGTTTTTATAGAGCAACATGCAAGTGGTAATTATAGCAAATCCAATAAAAGAAAGAAGAGGAATGGTGATAAATCCAAACCATCCAATGAATTTTGTTGTGCAAGAGACCCCTTTAATACATGGGCTAATGCTTTCTGGTAGGAGATGATAATAGAGCAGATTGTGATAGAGAGCGATAGACAAGCCAAGAATGCTTTGTGGAAGAACATAGAGGTATATTTCTTTATTTTTTCGCAAGATTCCAACAGTAAGAATGGCAATCAAGGGATACATGCAAATTCGTTGGTACCAGCATAAAACGCAGGGAGTAAAATGAAGCACCTCACTAAAAAACAAACTGCCAAGCGTTGATACTAATGCCGCAGTCCACGCAATATAGAGAATGTGTTTTTTTTGCATTATGTTATTAAAGTATACGCTTTTTTCTCATTCTTTTTTTGTTGAGATTTTCTGCAATATGATTTTGATTATACACAAAAATAAAATAAAAGTCCCAATAAAAAAATAAATGATGTGTGCTGAGAAAAAACTGGCGTTCTGATTCGTTGTATCTGCAGTTTGCGATTGCTCTGATTCTTTGTCAACCCTTATGTCGTATGTTAAGGTAAATTTCTGAAACTCTCCTTGAGTTGTTGGTTGTCCTTCGATGGTCAATGCATAGACATCTCTTTTTGCAAAAACAAAAGTAAACACTGGAGCAGAAAGACCGTTTGCGGTTGTTCTTGAAAATATTGCATCCGAATAAATCTGTTTTCCGTTTTCTGAAATAATATAAATGCAACTGCAATCTTCTGGTTTGAATTTTCCCGTTTTATCTTTAATTTCAAGATAAAAAGTACTTGCCTCATTTGCTATTGGATCATCGTCTGGGTCAATATGTAAGACAGCGCCAATATTATGGTCAACTCTCAAGACATGCGCAAATGAATGGTTTGGGAAAATAAAGAGCCCGAGGATGAGTATTGAAAAAATAATAATTTGTTTTTGCATATTAATTAACTTGTACGGTAAAGTCTGCTGTGAAAAGTTTTCCGTCGGGGTTAAATTGGGCAAATACACGGTACGTGCCCTCGTTAAATGGTCCATAAATGCCAATTGGTAAAAAATCTACAGTTGGTCCTCCGTTTTGATTTGTTTGGGTTAGCAGTATATTGACTGGATGGACATGGATGTAGTCGAATGTTTTTTGATTAATCATGACCAAATGACCGAATGCGCCAAGATATGGTTGCAGGGTTGTTATTGGCTTTTTTGTTTTTGCATTTTTTATTGTAAATGATATTTTTTGATTGCCAAGAGACATCGCATCTTTGTCGAGTTTTCCATGAGTATCAAACGTTACCTCGTAATCCCCAAATGCTTTGGTGAGTGTTGCATCTGGTTTTTTCGAAGAAGACGAAATTGTTTGATCAGAATTTACCCCAATAGGAAGAGAAAAGCCGATCTGTTGTTCGATCCCGCCGAATGGTTGAAAGTCAACATAGAGATGATAGGAGCCTATATGGGGAAATTGGGTTGTTATCGTAAATCCTCCCACGGCTTGCTGCTCTGGATGAATGTGTGAAAAATAGGTGAGCGTACTATCGACAATAATAAGATGCATTGGTTTGGTGTAAAGGGTCCTAAAGAATGTAACCGGATTGCCATTGCTTGCATCAAAAACAGTAAAGGAGAGCGGCGCATCTTGATTTGGTTCAATTATATCTGGATGATTAAAGCTTACGGTATATCGTTTTGTTTTGTCTCCGTTAAGACCAGGGAAAACATTTGTCGTTTGTTGATTTTGCTGCGAATCTTTAAAGGCTTGTTGTGCTAAGAGTTGATGTTGAGCATGAATATTAAATATCTGCGAAGTGCTATTGCCCGAGGGAAAAAATGAAAAAAATAGAGCAATGGTTATAAGCGAAATCATACAAGCTGTTGTTACTCCATACTTTGTTCGGATTGAAAACCTTTTGTTTATAAAAACATCAAATCGTACTGCCTCAAGGAGCAGTAAAATTGAAACCGCAATAATAAATATTTTAGAGATTGTTTCTGATAAGCGAGCAAAATGTGATCCAAGAATAATCGTGTGTAGCAAAATAACAAATCCTGCAAGGTAGATAAAGCGGTGAAGTTTTTTCCAGTGTTTTCCTAATCTGTTGACAGCATAATCTAAAGAGGTAATAGTAAGCAATAAAAGAATAAAAAAGCCAACAAAACCAAGACCAACAGAAAAAAGATAATTATTACTTAAAAATCCAAGGCCAGAAAATCCTCCAAGCAAAGGAAAGAAAGTAAGGTATGTATGCAGCAGGGCAAAAAGAAAACTGGAAACTCCAATCGCCCGTCTTGCTTTAAAAAATAAAGCTTTTACGGGAAGCTTTGGGAAGCTTCCATAGAGCGGTCCCCAGAGCAAGGAAAAATATAAATACGTAATTGAGAGGAATGCGTATGCCTCCTCTGTTTTTGTTATCTGTGCGGCTCCATCTGGAATCGCTGTTTTATAATATGCATACACACCTATAGCAAGAAGTATGCTGCTATAGAGAATAATCGAGCGAATATATCTTAAAAGAAATGTTTTCATTAATTAACTTTTGTGTGTGGTTTTTTACGAGTAGCACCAAGAATAAAAAATGTAGTGAGTAAGATTGCAATAAAAATCCCAAAGATTATAGAAAATGTACTCAGAAGGGGAGGAAGGGAAAGAAAGGTGTTTTTAGCGACGGCAGTAACTTTTCGTTGTTGTTGATATTTTTTTAATTTTCCACTCGCATCAATAGTGAGTGGAATAGTGGTCATATTCCCAAACGGTTGGAAGGCAATTTTGCCTTTTGTCTTTTCGATAAGAAACCCCATGTCTGTTTGTATATTGTTGTCGTCAATTGTCCGAAGGTATACGTATGAAACAGCATCGTTTGACATGGTCGTAAAATCTTTTTCGATTTTCTCATCTTCTTGTATTTGTTCC
>CAZKLH010000038.1:0-9553 GCA_964553595.1 uncultured Gammaproteobacteria bacterium
TCTTTCTTGATATTTACAATGAATATCCCAACGCTTTTTTGGCAAAAGATCACCCATTTTCTCTGCCCATTCAATTGCAACAATATTTTTTTTGTCGGCAATGATCTCTTCTATTCCCAAACCCTGCAATTCCTTTTCGTTTTCTAATCGATATAAATCGATATGATAAAAATAATCAGCATTGTGATCCTTAAGACGGTATGTTCGTACGATAACAAATGTTGGAGAGGTAATTCTTCTTGTAATTCCAAGCCCCTTTGCCATACCTTGAACAAGAGTTGTTTTTCCAGCACCTAGTTCACCATACAATGCAATAACATCTCCACCCGTAAGTTCTTTCGCAAATGTTTCCCCGAATTTCTGGGTGTCTTGAAAAGTTGCAGTCGTAATCTTTTTCTTCATTCTTTTATTTGTCTGAGCTTGCTCTTGATTTTGCCAACAAGGTCGGTGGCAAGTATACCACAGACAAGTAAAAAGACAATTCCAACACCAATGAGAATTTTAGATGTGTTGTCTTCTGTGTTCACGGATGCAATCAATTCTTTCTTTTCTTTTTTATCAGTTGAAGATGATGACACGCCATTTTCAACTGAGTCTGCCAAAACAGACCCAGATGCATTTGACCCTTCTTCAGAAGCAGTAACTGTTGAACTTGCAGACACTTTTTGAGTCAATGTTGCTGTTGATTTTACAAAAGAGGTTGGAGTGGCAGGAATCTTCGTTGGCGCCAGAGTATTGGTGGGAGAAAAAGTTGGAGTTTTTGTTGCTGTTGGTAAATTTGTCGGCTCTGGCGTCGCAGTTGGCGTAGGCGTGTCGGTTGGAATCGGGGTTGAAGTAGGAACAGAAATATTTACTACTACTGAACTATCGTCTGCCTCTGAGGCAGTATAGTTACCTGAAGCTGTATATCGCCTGATTCGCATTCTATATATCCCAGGACCATCATAATCAGTCGTACTTGGGCTGCCAAATTTTCCCTGAATCGCCCCTGTCCAAACAGTACCAGATGTTATAGCAATGGGAAAAAATTGTGTACCATCCGAACCAGAATACCAATTTTTGTTAACATTAGTTTCTCCAAAGTAATTTTGTGAACCTTCCTTATATAAATCGACACGAAGATAATTCGTTCCAGCCGAAGCGCCCGAAACTGATGCTGTGACTGTAAAGGGATCGGTAGATATAGAAGACGGCAAATCGGAAATTGTTACGGTTACTGCAAAAACAGTTTGAAAAAATGAGAAAAAAAATACACCAGCTATAATAACTGCAATCGTTTTAAAAAATAGCAAACCAAAAGATGCTTGCATTTCTCAAAAATCCAATGTATTAATTGTATACTCTTGCTTCAATTATATCCCGACAAAAAAATAGAATCATTCCACCCCACGATTTCATGGTCGGTAAGACTAGAGCATAACGACCTTATCTACTTCATAGATACTCCCAACGGAGTAGTAACTACTAAAATTAAGATCATGGCCATTTGGTGTCCATGGATCATTCATAACATAATTACCATTCGAACCGCTTTTCAATACCACAAAATGCGTATCTCCTGATGAATATCGAATACCCACGATAACAGGATCTCCGCCAGAAAGCGTTGAGTCAATTGAAACTCCTTGACGAGTTGCGGTGGCTCCATTCGCGCTGATTGTATAGAGAAGATAGGCGGGATTATAAGATGCAAAATTTCCAGAATTACTGTTTATGTCTTGCGGAGTAGTTTTATGATTATAATGTGTCATTACCATTGCCATTGACGTTATTAAGCAACCGTCACTTCCTAGAGTATATGATGTTCCATTTAAAGAGTTGCCAGCCCATTGAGAATCTCTCTGATTGTAATAACAACCCCATCCGTCACAATAGGTTTGGTTTGCCAAAATTGATGCTCCTCCGTGACTTTGCGCAAATTGACTAAACCCAGCAAGTTGAGCTTGGGCATCGGCAAGCAGTTTTTGATAATTTTCTTCACTGTTGTTCGTTTCATCCAACAACGACTGCTCGCTAACTTTTTCTTGTTGCAACTGTGTTGTATAACTGGCTAGCTGAACCTGGAGAGCTTCGACTTTTTTCTTTTTGTCTTCAAAAATTCCTTTTTGATTTGCGTAATCGCTTTTTGCCTGCTGGGTGTTATAAATAAGACTTTTATCGTGATCTTGTGCTATGCGAAGATAATTTGCCCTCGACATAAAATCCGACATGCTAGATGAAGAAAAAAGAACTTCAATCGGTGGCGCCGATCCACTCTCGTATGTCGCAACCACTCGGTTAAGCAAAACTTTCACTAAATCATTTAAAGATGTTTCTAAAACCGAAACTTTTTGTTTTGCAATTTGGATATCCTCGGTTAAACTCAATATTTGCTCTTTGACCGAATTTAAGCGGAGCTTGGTTATCGCCATCTGGCTATCCATAACTGCAATCTGAGAAGAAAGAGTATTTTCTTGGTTTTGCAAATCTGAGATTTTTGATTCATAATCGCTTATTTGTTGCTGGAGCTGACTAACTTGCGCAGAATTATCCGGAGTTGGAGTTATACTCAAACTTGAAGTAGGCGTCGGAGACTCTTGAGCAAAAGAATACCGAACCGCAATGGTTATAAAAAATAGCGGCAAAAAAAAGGCAAGAAACAATAGTGTTTTCTGTTTATCGTACATAGTACCGAATGTAGATTATCGTAAATAGCGAAACACCGCCATAAAACTGGCAAGTGCTCCAAGTAGAATCGAGAGCAAGAACTCTACCCCCAATAATTCGCCAAGAAGAATAAGTGGCGACGATGGAATAATCGGGGCGTTACCAACAAACGATGAGAGAAAAGGCATCGCATACCATAACGATAAGGCAGCAAAACACCAACCAAAAAATGCGCCAACAATTCCATACAGCATTCCTTCAATGATAAACGGCCAACGAATATACCAATTTGTTGCACCTAAAAGCCTCATAATTTCAACTTCTTCCTTTTTTTGCGCAATCTTTATACCGATAATAATAATCATGAGAAAAATTGAATCAAGAGCCAGTACTGCAATAAGCGCTGTGCCAATCTTTCTGATTGCATTGGTCCATTTTGTTAAATTTGCAACAATGTCTTGCGGATAGACGACTTCTTTCACCAAAGAGGAATCTTTGAGAATTCTTGAAATTGAATCAAGATCGCCAATATTGGTTGTTGAAATCTCAAGCGATGCAGGTAGTACATCTGCGGTAACAAATTCCAAAAGTAGCGGATCGTTTTTAAACATGCGCTGATAAATACTCAACGCATCCTGCTTTGATATAAAATGCATTTTTGATATTTTTCCTGTTGTTTTTAACTGGTCTTCAAGTCCCTGAATATTTTCCTGTTTTGCCTGATTGGTAAAAAAAGCAGTTATCTGTGGCAATGACTCGAAATAATGAATCATCTGTGCTGATCCAAAAATTAAGAAACTAAATACAGACACCACAAAAAATGTCTGCATGATAATAAAAACAGCAGCAAAAGCCTGGTAAGGAGAACGCCTCGTATGATGCCATGCAGTACTAAGAAACGCCATATTTTCCTCCTGCTTGATCCCGAATTAATTTGCCTTTATCCAAAGCAATAACTCTTTTTGAAACTTCATTCACAATGTCGACATTATGCGTTGCCATAATAACTGTTGTTCCTGTTTTGTTAACATCCAAAAGAAGATTAACGATTTCTTTACTTGTTTTTGGATCCAAATTCCCTGTTGGTTCGTCTGCCAAAAGAATTTCTGGCGACAAGACTAATGCTCGTGCAATTGCAGCTCTCTGCAACTCTCCACCAGAAAGTTGTATAGGGAATTTTTCTGAATGTTCTAAAATGCCAACTTGCGAAAGCACTGTTTCAACACGGATTTTTGCCTCAGGAACATGCACTCGCGCTAACTCAAGTGGTAAAACAACATTTTCAAAAATAGTACGATCCAAAAGCATTTTTAAATCCTGGAACACAATGCCTATTTTTTTACGGAGATGGGAAACTTTCTGCTTTGGCAATTTAACAATGTCAAATTCAGCAACGGTAATCTCACCTTTTGAGGGAAGCATGTCTCGAATAAGAAGACGCAGCAATGTGGTTTTGCCACTTCCGGTTGTTCCAACCAAAAAAACAAACTCTCCTTTTTCTATTCGAAGGGTTATATCAGAAAGGCCAACCGCGCCCGTCCCGAACGTTTTTGAAACATTGGTAACTTGTATCATAAGGCAGATCTGGAGATTACTACTCGAGCACTTCTACTTTTCCTACATCCATGAGCCATCCAGCTGATTGTGCTTTTTGAGTTTCTCCCCATACTTTTATTTTTTTCTCGACAAATTGAGATAAATCCACAATCGAAGATGTCAGATAGACATTTTGACTATCTCCTCCTGGTCGAACCAAATGATATTGCCCCTCGCCGTCTATGCCTCCTTGTTGTAGTACGCCTTCGGCGGTGTCTTTAAATGTTTTTGAGTCAACAGATCCAACAATCGACCCTTTTTCTGTCGATGTTGCTCCATTCTTACTTACCGTTGTTGACCCCTTTGTTCCATTTTGAGAGAGCACAAAACCGCTTCCAATTCCCAATAGTATTGCCAAAGCCGCGATAATAAGACGTTTTGTCGAAAAAAATGAAGCATCGCCACTCGATTTAAAATCATGAAGCAAGCCTTCATTGCCATCTTGCACTTTATCTGTGTTTGTTTTATTTGTTTTTTTATCCAATTCTTTTCACCTCCCACACAACATAGATCTTGCTATTCAAAAACTAACGCTCGTTATACATTAAGTAAACCACAAATGCGCACTTTTTACAAGCCTAGATTACTACATCACTCCATTACTCCACTATGCAAGTTGCCGAAGACCCGCTTCGATAAATCCGTCTAATTCTCCATTAAGGACCGACTCTGTATTTCCTGTTTCAAAATTTGTTCGCAAATCTTTTACCATATGATACGGATGCAACACATAGGAACGAATTTGATTTCCCCATCCAGGAGTTTTATATCCTCCCTTGAGTTGTTGTTCTTTTTTCTTACGCTCTTCCTGTTCTAAAAACCAAAGTTTTGCACGCAGAAATTTTAGTGCATATTCTCGGTTTTGCCCTTGATACCGCTCTGAATGAGATGTGACAATAATCCCCGATGGCTTGTGTGTTAATCGAACAGCGGTCGAAACTTTATTAACATTTTGTCCTCCATGTCCCCCTGATCTAAAAAAATCCCACTGCAAATCGTCATCTTTTATAACAATGTCTGGCGCTTCATCAATTTGTGGCAAAACTTCTACCAACGCAAACGATGTCTGACGCAGATTGTCGGCATTAAACGGCGATTGACGAACAAGTCGATGCACGCCAGCTTCATGCTTTAGAAAACCATACGCATACGAACCATTAACCGGAAGCGTAATACTTTTAATCCCTGCTTCCTCACCTGGAGTTTCTTCTATTGCTTCGTACTCCCAACCCTTCTTTTCAAAATAACGCGTGTACATCCGATAGAGCATTTGGGCCCAATCCATTGCCTCAACGCCACCTTGTCCGGAGTGAATCGAAACAATTGCAGACTCGGCGTCATACGGTCCTGAAAAAAATAAAAAGGATTCTAGTTTCTCTAAAAGCTCTCCGGCCTCATCGTATTTTCCTTCTGCAATAAGCATTTCTAAGTAATCAATATCTTCAATTTCTTTTTGCAGAGTTGAGAGTTTTTTCATTTTTTCCGCAGCACCTTTATGATCTTGCCAAAATGCAGGATTTGAAGATTCGGCTTCAAGCGCTCTTACTTCTTTTCTTTTATCTTCAACACGCAATTTTTCCAACAATTTCGAGACTCTGATTTTTATATCATCCATATCTACAAGCCTCCACAGATTTTTTCACAAACATCTTTTGCTTGAGTTTGCGGATATTTCTGGAGAGACTTTAAATCGCTGAGGACTTTTTGCACTTGTGGCGACGACGAAGCCAAATCAGAAGCATTAAGATCTGTTATTTCTTTTTTTATTTCATCGAGTTTTCCCTGAACTGTTTTATTAACAGACGACGGAGAAAATGAAGAAACAACCGACGGGGAAGGCAAAACAACTGCGCTGGTTTCTGCCCCAGCAACTTGACCCGTTGACGTGGCAAACGGAGAATGAAAAGCAAGCTTATTATCAGCAAGAACCAACACATGGGTCTTATACAAAACAGCAACCCCAATAAGCAAGACAACTACACTGCCTACTGCAAGCTTTTTTTTATCCCATGACTCTTCAAAAAGTTTCCCGTCTTCCATGCTGGTATTGTAGGTAATGCGAGGTAGATTTGCAATCCTAAAAACTAAAAATACTTAAAGAGGAAATTTTTAATTAACTTCCAGTTTTTTACATCTGTCGTGTCTTCCCCAATGTCCACAAGAGAAACGCTTCTCACCAAAAACTCACAGGAAAAATCTTCGCCAATACTCTCTATAATACCCATTTTTGTCGTATCCGAAAAATCTCCATACAAAAGACTCAAATGCGGCATATACGGCTCATCGAGTAAGTCAAATTTCTCTTTTGCGATTTGATTTGCAGAAACAAGCTCTTTTGTTTCTTCTGCTTTAATGTAAACCGCTCGAAAAAAATATGGCTCATAATCTATTTTTGTTAAATGAATAGAAAATGGAGTAATATTTGCAACATACGATGCAACTTTTGTAACGATCTCTTCTTTTAACGCGGTGATTGGACCGGCAAGTGTTACGTGTGGCTCAAACAATGGAGCTGCATATTCTCCAGACAACCTTGTAATTATCTCTGAGAATTTTTCGTAGATTCCTTCCTCTGGCACAAACCACAACGAATAATTACTTTTCATACTATAAAATAAGATCAAGCATTTTTCTATGAAGCAGGCCATTTGTTGCGAGAATATCGGAACAAAACACATCCCATACATCTCCCGCTGGGGTCGTAATCATACCTCCAGACTTTTGAACAAGAAGTCCACAGGCAGCAACATCCCACGGCTTCAGTCCTGAATGAATATATGTATCAAGCTTGCCCGATGCAAGCCAGGCAAGGTCGACGACTGCGCTCCCCATACATTTTATTTGCCTGACAGATTGTGTTATCGTCCCAAGCCAACGGACAATATTTTTTCTTTTTTCAAGATCCCAAGACCAATCACAAGCAACAACGGCTGTTTTTACATCGTTTGTTTGAGAAACTACCACAACCTCATTATTACACATTGTCTTCTGACTCATATTATCTGCCCAATAGACTTCATTCGTTTGAGGAATCGAAACAATCGCAAGCTTTGTAATTCCTCCATCAACCAATGCAATTGATGTTGCAAAATGAGGATCTCCTCTTGAAAAATTTGTCGTTCCATCGAGCGGATCAACAATCCACACATTTTTTTTATTTTTAAAACCTGAATAATCTTTTGGTGCTGTCTCTTCGGTAAGAAAATTCGAGTTTGGAAATCTTTTTTTCAGACTATTAATAACAAGAGTGTCGACTTCATCGTCGGCTTGCGTTTTAAAATCAACCCCATTTTTTTTTGTGGCACTAAAAGATTGCGAATTAAAAAAACGATTAAGAATATTATTAGTTTGGGGTATCAAAGAGGAAATGATAAATTCTCTTGCTTCTGTAACGTCGATGGCATCTTCCATTATTTGAGCAGCTTTTTTACGTTCTCTACGATATGTACAGCGTTAATTTCTTCATAATCAAGCAGTTCATCTTTGGTGCCAGAGTGAGGAGTCTTGCGTACTGCCATTTTTTCTAACTGAACATCAGTTTCTGCAAGTGCGGACAAAGCAAAATCACCAAGGCCTCCATGCTCATAATGATCTTCTATAGTAACGATAATCTTTCTTTCTGTTTCTTTTGCACACTGCGTGAGTGTTTTTTTATCTATTGGCTTCAATGAATAACAGTCAACGACTCGAACGAAGACTCCACTTTTTTTGAGCGCTTCATATGCCTTGAGCGCCTCGTATACGGTAATGCCGCAAGCAACAAGAGTAAGAATATCGTTTTTTGATTGTTTTAAAATTTTAGACCCGCCAATGGTAAATTCTTCGTCTTCACCGTACAGTACAGATGTTTTTGGACGAAGTGTGCGAAGATACGAAATGCCTTTGTGTTCTGCAAGAAGCGGTAACAGTTTTACTGTCGAAGCAGCATCGGCCGGATGGAGAATTACTGAGTTTGGAATTGCACCAAACATCGCTAAATCTTCAAGCGCCATTTGAGACGACCCGTCTTCTCCAATCGAAACCCCGGCGTGCGAACCAACAAAAGTAATATTTGATTCAGATAAACCAGCCATGCGAATCTGATCGAATGCTCTAGATAAAAATGCTGAGAATGTCGAGACAAATGGTTTTTTCCCAAACTTTGCCAACCCAACCGCAACGCCAACCATATTTTGCTCGGCAATGAAACATTCAATAAATCGATTGGGAAATACATTTTTAAAATCAAGAGAATATGTTGAATTTTTTACATCGCCATCCAGCGCATAAATAAGAAGATTTTTCTCTCCTATTTTTGCCAACACTTGTCCATATATTTCTCTGGTTGCAATTTGATCACCTAGTTTATACAAGGGTAGATCCAGAGGGGTGGTAGGCTTGCCTTCAGAAGCTTTAGCGTAGGAGGGATCGGGAATTCCGAGCGAGAATCGCAAGCCATCATCAACTTCTCCCAATTCCACAAGCGCTTTTTCTAATTCCTCTTTTTTAAGTGCTTTCCCATGCCATCCATCTTTTCCAGAAAGCATTGCAACTCCTTTGCCCTTTTCGGTCCTTGCAAGAATAAGCACTGGTTTTTTTGAAGCATTCGAAACCGCCTCTTTAAACGCATTTTCAATTTCCAAAAGATTATGCCCATCAATAGTAATGACCTTCCACCCAAAAGATTCGAATCTGTTTGCATATGCAGACATATCGTGACCAAACATTGTCTGCTGACTTTGTCCAAGCCCATTAATATCGGCAATTGCAACAAGATTATCTAATTGATAGTACGAAGCAAAATTTGCTGCTTCCCACACACTTCCTTCTGCCAATTCCCCATCGCCCATGAGCACATATGTTTTAAAATCTTTGTTATCTTTTTTCGCAACATAAGCAAAACCAGCCCCTATTGATAGTCCTTGACCCAAAGATCCAGTTGCAGCTTCTGTATATTTAAATTTAGGTGTTGGGTGACCTTCTAGTGGGCTCCCAAATTTTCGAAGCGTTTTTAAATCTTCAAGCGGAAATGCTCCAGCGACAGCATACAGAGTATATAACAATGGAGCAGCGTGCCCTTTGGAAAAAATCAATCGATCGTTATTTTGATTTTGTGGATTTTTCAGGTCGTATGTATAAAACTTGTCAAACAAAACGGTCATTATGTCTGCTGCCGACATGCATGATGTCGGATGACCAGATGCTGCTTCTGAAGTTGCAACCAAGCACCACTTACGAATTACAGCTGCTCTTGCCTTTAGCTCATAGCTTTGCATCAAATCTTTCATAATATTAGCACCAATTCTCCACAGAATCAACGCAAAGTGTTGTC
>CAZKLH010000039.1:0-3119 GCA_964553595.1 uncultured Gammaproteobacteria bacterium
TTTTCCGATGCGTTTCTCCCAAAAATGAATCTCCTGAAATTTTATAGACTTCAGAAAGCCGCAAGTCAAAACCAGCACCTTCTGGGTTGGTTAACTCCCGCTCGCTCAAATTTTCTACTAATTTTTGTTCTTCTACTAATTGCAGCAATAACTTTGGCCCTAAAATCATAGAGGTTATAGATTCTGAATGACGCTACTTATTTCTTTTGTTATTTCTTCTTCTGGTTTTTGTCCATCAATCACCACAAACTCATCTGGAAGGTGTTTCAACAATACGTCATATCCAAGTTTTATTTTTTCTAGCTTTTCTTTTTTTTCGTAGAATTCTTTTTTCTTGTCCATCTTCGATAAGCGCGAAACGGCCACAGATGCAGGAACGTCAAAATAGAATGTCTTGTCGGGCCGAAGGAACTGATCGTACATCGAAAGAATACTTAAAGAAGCAAGGAGTACTTCCTGACCATTTTCGTAATCAACTGACTCTCTGTCCGACAATCCATATGCAACAGACGACCAAAAATACCGCTCGCAAACAACAGTCTTTCCAGCTTGCAATGCTGGAATAATTTCCTGTTGTAAATGCACTGCCCTATCTGCACAAAAAAGATACTGCAGGGCAACAGAAGGGATACTTACTTCTGACTGCAGAATTTTATGGATCAATTCGCCAATATGACCTGTTCTGGTTGGTTCGTGCGTTACGACCACGTCTTTGCCCATCTTTTGCAAAGACTCCCCAAGTAATTTTGCTTGCGTGCTTTTTCCACTTGCATCTAACCCTTCCAAAACAATAAATTTACCAGGATGGGTATTTTTTTTAAAATCGATATCAAACGAAACGTGATACATATGTTATAATTTCCTGACTCACCTCTTCTTCTTGTTTTTCCCCATCAATTATAACAAGTTCTTTTGAAAATTGTTGTGCTTCCCACTCGTACCCCTTAGCAATAATTGCAAGTTTTTCTTTTTTCTCATAAATTTCTTTCATTTTATTCATTGCGCCCAACCGTTGCAATGCAGTGTCAACAGAAACTCGCAGATAAAACGTTATATCGGGAGCAATAAACTGGTGGAATTCTGAAAGTACACCATGCGCAGCAAAAAGAGAATCGGCTTTTTCTTTTTCTATTACAGACAATCCAAAATCTTCTATGCCATACGGAACAATAGACCAAATACTTCGATGCGACAAAACAACATCTCCCTTTTTCAATGCCGGATAAATAATTTTTTCGTGATTCTCAACCCGATTGGCAGAATACAAAAATTGATAGCTCGAGGGTGGAATATGCGTTTTTGCTTGAAGAATCTGTTGAATGATAGTGCCAACTGGCAAATCGCGTCTTGGTTCGCTGGTTACAACAACATGCCTTTCGTGCTTTTCAAAATATGCAGTAAGCCTCTCTACCTGCGTTGATTTTCCGCTGCCATCTATTCCCTCAATTGCAATATATTTGCCTTTGTATGGATTTCTGCGTAGATCAAGGTTAAATGAAATTCGCATTATTGCTTTTCTTGGTGAATCTTGCTTTCATCGGGGCCTTGTTGCCCAACATATTTTGCGCTTTTCTTTTTACTATATGGAACGTCTGCTGGACTTGATAACTCGTCAAAAGTAAACGAACAAATACGCATGCCAACGGTGAGCGCAACTGCAATACGACCTAAATTGCCAAGTTCAAGCACAGGGTTTCCATCCCATCCTGGATCAAAAATACTTGCCGTTGAATGCACCACGATACCAAGCCTTCCAAGCGATGATCGCCCCTCAAGCCTTCCCAATAAATCGTTACTAATTGTTATTTTTTCCAGTGTTACTGCCAAAACAAAATCTCCTGGCTGCATAACAAACGTGTCGCCAGTTTTTACAACAACTTCACTGGTGATTTCGTTGCTATAATCTTTTTTTGTTGGATCAATATAGGGATTTTTACTGTGCTCAAACACACGAAATGTGTTTCCCAAACGAAGATCAATCGAGCAAGAACCAAGCTGCGTTGCCAAATCTGGAGAAGGCGTAATAACAATTCTTCCGTCTTTAAGAGCTTTTTTTAAATCGCGGTCAGACAAAACCATACATTACTTTCCTTGAAAATACTTTGTTTTTAATAAAGACAAAACAATCCAAACAGCAACAAATGTGCCGCACAACGATACAATCCAGGCAAGAAACACTTGCAGGAGCACATCATCCTCTCGCTTTTCAATTTCCAAGAGACTACGACCAGCCAAAACAAAACCAGAATTTTTTCCACTAAACGATTTTAAAACAACGGCTTGCCTCACCCCTTCTTCTGGCTGCCAGGTAAAACGTAGTTCTCCACCACGTTGTCTTGTGGTATCAAATATACCATTTGGCACAACCGGTGGATTCCCATGAAGATTTGCAGATGATGCAACAATTCTTCCTTGTACGTCATACACAATAATATAGGAAGCAAGGCTTTTACTTATGTCGATTTGCTGATTTGGAACCAGATTGCTTGGAGTGGTTCCAGAAGAAAGAGAGGAAGACGCGTCTTGTGCCATTTGTATTTGTGGATCGTTTGCCCCAATTCGAATATCATGCTGCACCGCACCATATACGAGCATACAAAAAAATGTAATGGTTAAAGCAAACGGAATCCAGACAACAAACGTTTTTATGCTCTGCTTCATAGAATCATTTTAATTATACCAGATTCAGAACGAAAAACTTTTGAACCAGAAAATCCTGTATCTATTGACAAAGACTGGCTGATAAATTATTCTGGATTGAATGGCTACTCTAAAAAAAGAGGTGAATCAACTTTTTTTTGGTGCAACATATTCACGCACCGCGACAATTATTATTGCATTCATGGTTATTATTGCAATTCCACTTACTGTATATATTGCACAAAAGCAACAAAACATTCAACAACATGCAGCAACCGTAACATATTCTGATTTTCTGCAAGCGGACTACTCGTTTCACACAAACAACCAATTGTCGTCAACTCTTTATCCTGGTCTTGTTTCTGGTACTCCTGATAACAGTGGCACCTATCAATATGTCTTCCAAGCTTTAACAACCACAGATGGACAAGCAATCTTTGGACGAACCTGTCCTTTGGATGCTGTTTCAGGAACATTGG
>CAZKLH010000039.1:3219-6733 GCA_964553595.1 uncultured Gammaproteobacteria bacterium
TTAATGGTTTAGGATGGCACTCCAGCAATGATCCTGGTGGGTCTTCCAATCCAACGTGTACCCCTTGGACTAATTATTCTACAACTGGCTTTAGTCTCACAGATAAGAATGGTGTTGCCCACAATAACCTTATTGAAGCGGATTTTTCCTTTCACACAAACAGCCAATTGTCATCAACGCTTTATCCTGGTCTTGCTTCTGGTACTCCTGATAACAGTGGCAACTATCAATATGTTGCTCAGACTATGACAATTACCGATGGGTTAGTTAACTTTGAACGCACTTGTCCGTTGGATGCTGTTACGGGGACTCGCGTTGCCGGTGGTTGGCACTCAAGTAATGATCCTGGTGGGTCTTCCAACCCAACCTGCTCTGCTTGGGTTAATTACACTACAACTGGCTTTAGTCTGACAGACAAGAATGGTGTTGCTCATAATAACCTTCTGCAATCGGACTACTCGTTTCACACAAAACAAACATTAACCGATCCTGGTCTTACTTTTGGTACTCCTGATAATAGTGGCAACTATCAATATGTTGTTCAGACTATGACAACGACCGATGGATTAGTGGATTTTGCACGAACCTGTCCTCTCGATGCTGTTTCAGGAACATTGGTTAATGGTTTAGGATGGCACTCCAGCAATGATCCTGGTGGGTCTTCCAATCCAACCTGCTCTGCTTGGGTTAATTACACAACGAATGGCTTTACCCTGAGCGTGCCAATTGCCGATACTCCAACACAAGTACCTGCAACTGATACTCCAACAGGAATACCACCTACTGGCACTCCAACCTTAACTCCTACAGAAACACCAATTCCAGACACAACTCTTTCTATCGAAGCATCTACTTCTGCAACTGGTATATCACTTATTGGAATTGGAGATGCACCCTCAGGCGGAAATCCTTTTCCAAAAACAACATCTCGGAATGTACTCGTCTGCTTTTACGACACGAGTTCTGCGATTACTGCTACCGACGACTGTACATCTCAAACCACAGTGGCACTCTATGCAAAAACAGGAACACTGCAGTACGATTCCCCATCGCATACATTTATCACGGGCACAACACCCATCGATATCTCAGGCGTTCCAACAGGAAACTATAAATTATTTATAAAAGTTCAAGGATATTTAAGAAAACAGATTTTAATAACACAGCAAAACTCATCAACGCCATCGCAAATAATTTCTATTACTGCATTTCAACCCAATCTTATTGCTAACCTCTCTGGAGCACAACTAATTCCCGGAGATATCAATGGAGACAATAAAGTCGACATTGCAGATTATGCTATCCTCACTAAGCCAGAATGTTGGGAAAAACCAGCAAACACAGATGGATGCCAAAATGCAGACTACGATGACGATGGAATGATAAATGAAGCAGATTACAACTTGCTTATCCGTGGTCTTACAAAAGTGTACGGCGATTAGTTTTTTGTTATAGTAAACATATGAAAGAAAACCACAACAAGAAAGAGAGCATGTCAAACCAAACAGTAGGACTTATTGCAATTCTTCTTGTTGCAACCGTTATCTTGCTTATCGTAGCGATTAATTCAGGATCAACGCCCAACCAACTACCGATAATAAACCAGCAACACATGCCGCCACCAACAACCCCAACTCCTGCGCCACATACCACACTTTCTCTTTCGCCAAATCCTTTGCCTATCGCGTCACAGTCGGCGACTATTGCTGTTGCTGTCAATACGGCAAGCGATACAATCGCGGGCGTTCAAATCGAACTGTCATTTGATCCAACTGCCATTAAAAATATTAGTATTACCCCTGGATCATTTTTTCCAAAATCGGTTGAGGTCTTAAAAACTATCGATTATAAAAATGGGAGAGTTTCTTATGCGCTTGGTCTCCCTGCAGCTGGCATGCCAGTAAATGGAAATGGTGTTGTCGCGTGGATTAAAATACAAACAAATTTAGCGCCAGGACAACAAACAGAATTGCAGTTTCTTCCCAAATCGGTCGTTGCTTCTGGAACGATGTCCCCTTCACTTCTCCTAAGCGCAACTGGAACAACAATCACCGAGTCTTTGCCAACGCAACAAACCGCTTCACCTCTCCAACCAAATACAATGAGCCGGTAACAACAATCACCGAGTCTTTTTCTTCTTGTGCTAATTTTCTTGCTTTGTCCAATGCATTGCCTGCATGCTCTTCATAGTAAATTTTGGCTGTAGATTTTTTCCTCCCTTGAACTCTCTCTATGATATTTTCAATCTCCGCTACCGGAGTCGCTGAGTAGCCACTTTTTGCAAAATCTGTTGTTGCATGAAACTCTGTAACAATAAGAGCATCTGCTACTTGAAGTATTTTTGAAAGCATTGGAGCAATATTTTTATCTTTTTTAAATGCAATAACAAAAATCTTCTTTTGTTGCCTATACAGTTTTTTTAGGGTAGATAAGAACGCCCGCATCTTTTCTGCATTATGCGCTCCGTCTAAAATCAGCTGGACCTTATCACCAGGGGTGACAGGACCCCATGAAATTGCTTCAAATCTCCCCGGAAATGATGAATTCTCGAATGCTTTTATAATATCGTGATCCGATAACGGAAATCCAAACTGGACAAGCTGAAAAACTACTTCCAATGCAAGCGCGGCATTCTCAACCTGATACTCTCCAACAAGCGATAACTGCAAAAGTGGCGATACATACCCTTTTTCTCTAAATACAAATGTTGATCCAGATGCATCCTCTTTTTTTATATGATAATGAAAATTCCTCTGTAATCGATATAATCTTGCACCAACCTCCAGGCATCTCTTTTCGATTATCTTTACCACTGACGGCTGTCTTGCTCCTGTGATAACAGAGAGATAAGGGGTGACGCGACCGGAAGGCCGCATGGTGGCAGCGCGCAGTTCATTCGAGCTTGCGAGACGAGAACGAGCACTGACGAGAAGGGAAGGAGCGGCAGGACCCCGACCTTTGATAATCCCCGCTTTTGTTTTTGCAATCTTTTGCACAGTTTTTCCCAAATATTCTGTGTGATCAAGCGATACATTTGTAATAACAGCAATTAATGGATACAGCGTATTTGTTGCGTCAAATTCCCCTCCCATACCAACTTCAACAATCGCAATATCGACGTTATGCTTCGCAAAATACAAGAACCCCATAGCCGTTAATATTTCAAAATAAGATGGCTCGCCTACTGGCAATGTTTTCATGTGGTCAATAACTGGTATCAAACGATTTATAAATTCGGTGAATTCGTCATCTGGAATTGGAGCTTCGTTTATTTGTATTCGCTCGTTTATTTTTTCCAAATGCGGTTTTATCATAAGCCCTGTTTTATGCCCGGCAGTTTTGAGGATATGTGCAGTCAGATACGACGTTGATCCTTTCCCAGACGTGCCACCAACTAAAACTGATTTAAATTTTTCTTGCGGATTACCAAGAAGAGAGAGAAAAACTCTCATCCGATCCAGCGGATCATGCTCCCGAAGATATTTTTGATCGTACCTCATCTGTACACGAGAAA
>CAZKLH010000039.1:6743-9273 GCA_964553595.1 uncultured Gammaproteobacteria bacterium
CTCCAAAAATAAAACTGCTTCTTCGTAACTAGTGATTTTCATGAGGAGATTATACCGGAGAAATAGAATTATTGCAGCTTTTCTGCTACCCACCCGTCGTCTTGTCGTTTCACAAAAACTGGGACAACTTTAAGGGAAGACGAAGCCAACGATCTGACGATTTTCGCAGACCGCAAAATATCTTTTTTCTGTTGCACATCAGACACGGGATTTCCTGCACACTCCTGATGACCATACACAATAACACCCATCGAATGATGCCTCCCAACAGAAACATCGGTAAGTTTATGTTTAATTGAGGACAATAATTGCGGATCAACTGGTTTCTTTGCCAACAAACCAACAACGCCTGCTTCTGTAATAATATCTGGATACTTTGCGCCAAATGCTTTACGACCAAATGCTGCAATAGGTTCTTGCGTTCTCCCATCAATACACCCGATAGCGGTAAAAAATGTCTCGACAATTTGCGGCATAAAGAAGCAAGAAACAAATGTAGTACTATCTTGCGGAGGGGGTACGATTCGAACGTACGATCCAGACATGCTGAATACTTACCCGTTTTCCGGTTGGGTGCAATAAGACCTACTATGCAACCCCTCCACGCCCTATCTAAATACTTTATTAATAATATCCAGATAAGTATGTATGCTATCACACTTTTCAAGAAATGCAAGTTCTACAGGTTCTAAACAGCACTATTTTAGGTATAGCTAGACAAACCTACAAATCGTTGTATAATACAAGTTTAGGACCTAAAATGCGTTCTTTTTATGACAAACACAAAACAATTACAATCCAACCAAACAGAAGATCAAGATGAAGACAATAAACCTTTCTTTCGAGAAACCCAATCCTACAACTTATTCGAAAAAGAATATACAAAAGGAGCTCCCTTAACACAAGATCAGTTTCTTCGATTAAAAAAAAAGGTTTTTGAGTATCGCCCAAATATTGCTCACATGGTACAAAATTTTGGTAAAAAGTCATTTTATGAATTTGCCAAGAACCAATTTAAAGAAAACAGAAACAAAATTATTAGGGAACGAAAAATCGAATTAATCGCAAGCGTAAAGGACGAAGTAAAAAAACGACTGGGAGATGTTATTGCTGAAAGCGTTGCGAAGCAATTAAAGGAAAATTCTAGTATTTCGACAATTTATCCGTTTGCGCCTATCGGCCATCCATATGTGATCACATCTGCACTACAAGACGCATTAGCTGGATTTGATTCTAACAATCCAAACCTAAAAAATATAATTGTTCTCTCTTGCGCAGACATTTCATTCAATAACCTTCGTTTTCCCCGCGGTCATTTGTTTCACACATTTCAAAAAGATACTATCTCTCTTGATATGTTTACATTTTTTGGACATACAGTAGACTCTCAACCGGTTATTTTTCATAGCCCCTATGGCGCACAAGGCGTTGAGGAAATGCAAAAAGATGTACAAACCCTACGACAAACAGGAAAAATCAACAAAAAAATATATCAAAAACTATTAGATATTATTGATGACATCTATGCTTCCCCTCATGCCCTATCGGCAAATAATTTCAATGACCAACTGACAATAACTAACTTTTGGCTATGGAAAAGGATGTTTCGTGGATACAAAAACCAGATGCCGAATATGATTTTCCTAGCACAAGAAGAAATAGTATTAAGACTTCTTGTAGATCATCACCTCTATAAAGACACGACTATTCATAATATTCTCTTTGATGCAAAATACGAAACATTATTAGCCAAACATTTTAAAGGAATCATGGGGTCGTTTTCAAAAGAAGAGAACTACGGAACATTCTTGTTTTGGGCATTACCCAAGCAAGGAAAATATAGAATTCAATTGTGGAAAGAGGGAAATTACTTAGTCAGTCATGATAAAACCTTTAAGGTAGAGTTAACACCAGAAGGTATTCAAAAAGCAATAGAAAATCAAGAACTGATTCCGAGTCTTTTATTAACATTTTTAGTTCTTGCATTCTATTATGGATTATTTTTGGGTGGTGGTGTTGATCAAACATTATATCTAGAACAAATGAAGCAAGCATTTATTGCAATGCAAAAAGAATATGGAGACACCGAAAGCATTGAAGCATGCAATGACACTATCACTTCTCATTTTCTTATTTCACGGCCCGCTTTTGCCTTTTTGGAGGCGCCAAACAAAGACAGAGTGCCAGCTACTGGACTTGATTTATTGTTGTACGAAAATCAATCTTCGTGGAAACAGGTCTACGACGCAACAAAAACAATAACAGTCGAAGAAATAATGGATCGAATTCTTCCAAGTTTTTATAAGGAATATACCCCACCAAACGAAAAAGAAGCAGATCTTTTAGGAATTACACCAAGAGATATTGGACTTTATACAGGACTTGATAAGAAAATGCCTTTCTGGACCACGATCAATCCTGAAGAACAATAGATTCTTCTTATCTTGATTACTATGACTACTCCAACTCAAGCAGCATTCGATGAATTAAAACAGAAAGTATTTGCTTTCTGGCCAACTGCAAAACAACT
>CAZKLH010000040.1:0-9082 GCA_964553595.1 uncultured Gammaproteobacteria bacterium
GCGATCTGAAAAACTGTGGAAGTAGCAATGAAATGGGGAAGTGTTAATGGAGCGTCGGTGGTCGGTTCAATAGGTGCCCAAGTTGGCTTATTGCATAAAGACGAAATTTTGAAAAAATTGCAAGATGCAGGGTATTTGGAGGCAAATACGTTATGAAGATATATCTTGGAACAGATCACGCTGGTTTTGAGCTAAAAGAACACATTAAGAAATTCTTAATTGACAATAAATATATTGTTGAGGATTGTGGGGCGTATACATACGAGAAAACAGACGATTATCCAGATTTTGTTGCTAAGGCAGCCCGTTTTGTTGCGAAGAATTTCTTAACAGATTCATCAAAAGGGATTGTGTTTGGCAAATCAGGTGCAGGAGAATGTATTGTTGCCAATAAAATTAACGGAGTGCGGGCTGTTTTGGCAGTGAATGACGAAAATGTTCAATTGTCCCGTTTGCATAACGATGCAAATGTGTTATCACTTGGATCTGCATTAGTGAGCAACGAAAAAGCGTGTGAATTGGTAAAGCTTTTTTTAGAAACTCCGTTTTCAGAAGAAGAACGGCACAAAAGAAGAATTGAAAAAATAACAAAAATAGAGGAGGATAATTAGCTATGTTTGAAATCATCCCGGGGATTTTAGAAAAAGAGTGGAGTGGAGTAGAAAGTAAGATCGAGTTGGTTTTGCCATTCGCAAAAACAATTCATATCGATATTGTCGATGGTATATTTGCCGAAAATAAAACATTTCTTGATCCGGCTCCATTTGCCAAATACACAAAAGATATATTTTTCGAACTTCATATGATGGTAAAAAACCCCTTGCAATATGTAAAGCCGTTTGCCGATGCCGGATTTCGACGATTTTTAGGGCACATTGAACAAATGGATGATATTGAAGAATTTGTCGTCAAAGGACAGTCTTTGGGAGAGGTTTGTCTTGCAATCGATGGACCAACTCCTCTTGAGGATATTCCTGTTGCGCTAGACGATCTTGATGGACTGCTTCTCATGACAATAAAAGCTGGATTTTCTGGTCAGCAATTTATGGAAGATTTTGCAAAAAAAGCAGAAGAGGTAAAAGCAAGAACATGGATACCTATTGAAATTGATGGTGGCATAAACGATCAAACAATTGTGCAGGCGGCTCACTTTGGCGCAACCCGGTTTGTCTCAACGAGCTTTCTTTTTAAAACAGGTGAACCGCAAGGGCAATACAATAATTTACTGTCTTGTCTTGAGAAAGCACAACAACCGCTATAATTTTGGTTTAGGAGTCGGGGAGATTGATGGGTAAGCCGCAGCATCACACCGCACAGAGTTTTCTGTTCCTTTTATAAAATATTCTGTTCTGCCAAAGCATGTTTTCGTTACAACATCCTGTGGTTGCTGTAATGGTTCATCTTTGGAATTTACTAAAAGATTACTCATGATTTTATTCCAAATAGGAGCAGCCCCTGTTATGCCAGATGCAAGAGACGGACTCATTGGAGAGTTGTCATTATTGCCAACCCAAACAGCAACAACATACTGTTTTGTGTATCCTATTGTCCAGTTGTCTCTTTTATAATCAGTTGTTCCTGTTTTTACCGATACGGTGTGGCCTGGAATATATAAAGGAGAGTTTGTGCCAAATTCCCAGGCTCTCGCTTGGTTATCGGCAAGAATGTTAGACATAATAAATGAAACTCCTGGATCCAAAACCCGTTGGGTTGTGTCTTGTGGAAAAATTTCTTGCGCGTTGGTTTTTTGAATGGGGAATGCTGTGGTATTTTTAGAATCATCTGATTTTTTTTCCAATACTGTTCCTTTTGCATCTTTGACCAGCAAGAACGGGTTTAGATCAGCTCGAATACCACTATTTGCTAAAGTTCCATACACTGTTGCCATGTCAAGCATGGTTACTTCTGCACCGCCAAGAGTGATAGACAGTCCGTAATTACTTGGGTTATTCCAATGGGTGATTCCCATATTTTTTCCAAAGGCAATCATTGTTGGAACACCGATCTGATTGAGCGTTTTGACTGCTGGAATATTGAGTGAGTTTGCAAGTGCTATCCGAAGAGGGATTTTTCCATGAAATTTTCCATCGTAATTAACTGGCGTATATGATGGCGAGCCAGCTCCAAACGTAAAAGTAATTGGTGAATCGTCAAGAATAGTTGCGGCGGTAAATCCTTTTGATAACGCAGCCGAGTAAGTAATAACTTTTATCGATGATCCTGGTTGGCGAAGTGCCGTGGTAACGTTTACATTTCCGTTTTGTGGATAATTAAAATCCCGGCTGCCAACCATTGCCAAAATGTCGCCAGTTTGCGGGTTGGTAATCATTGACGCGCCATTGGTCAGATTGAGATACGCATCATTTGCAACCTCGTTTGTCACAATATTTTGCGCCATGTCTTGGAGTTTTAGATCAAGCGTTGTGACAACAGTGAGTCCTCCCTTTTCTACCATAGGGAGTCCATATTTTTTAACCAGCAAGTCTTTGATATACATAGAGAAATGAGGAGCACGAAGCGGGTTCTGTGGAGCAAGAAACGTTAAGTCTTCGGCAAATGCATCGTCTCCCTCCTTTTTTGTAATATATTTCAGATCGATCATTCGTTTGATAACTTCTTTTTGCCGTTTTTTCCACGCAGTTGGCGTTGTGCCATAGGGAGAATAAATTGTTGGAGCACGGGGAATGCCTGCAAGAAATGCACACTGTGCTAAATCTAAATCCTTAACATTTTTCCCAAAGTAAATTTCCGAGGCAGCCTCGACTCCCCACGCAGTTCCTCCATATGCAATTTGGTTAAAGTACATTTCAAGGATTTGATTTTTTGTATAGATTCTCTCAGCCCAGAAAGCAAGAATGACTTCCTTGAATTTTCGAACAATGCTTGTTTCAGGAGTTAAGAGCGTTGATTTAATGAGCTGTTGCGTAATCGTTGATCCTCCTTGAAAATCTTCTCCAGAGACGTCTTTGAAAAAAGAGCGGATGATTGCAGAGGAGTCAAAACCAATATGATTAAAAAAATCTTTGTCTTCGATTGCGATTGTTGCAAACTTTAAATTGTTGGGGATGGTATCGAGAGGAACAAGCGTTCTGTTTTCTGATGCATAGATCTGGTAGAGGAGTATATTGTTTCGATCATAGATTTTTGTTGTTTGGGGAATTTGCCCGCCAGCAATGAGTTTTGGATTTGGTAAATCTTGCAAAAAAACAAGAGTGAGAAGTGGAATAAACAAAAAGATAAATGAGAATATGGCGCCAACAACAAAATATCTAAATCTCTCAAGAAACGGGATGGGAAAAATAACAATCGGCTTTACCTTTTTTTGGTTGCGAATAGTTTCTTCTTTCTGTTTTTTTCGTTTTGCAATCTCTGCATGGATTTTTGAAGATTTTTTCTTCTCAAGCATATGTTTTGAAGCGTTGGTAAAAAGATATCGAGTGGTTTTGACTGGAAGAGCGATTACAAATAACGCCAAATCTCCAATTTTAATCAGGAGCCAAAATATAAGAAAAACAACATCTTTTGCCAATTTCATAAGTGCGGCTGGATTATACTATAGGCATCTTCTAATGAAAAGGGGTAAAATATGTCTACGGAAGTTCTACCGCTGGCTGTTTGTCTGTGTGTGGACAGCTAACGCAATAGTGATCATGAACTGGGTCCTCGATCACATATTCATTTCGTTCCTCAACATTATCGGTTTGTCCTGGTTTTGCTAAATCGTTTGTTGTTTTATCGATAAGGACATTTTGTTTTCCTGGATCAGTTTTGGTTGGTTCGGTTCCTTTTATAAAGTATTCCATTTTTGTTTGGCAAATATCTGGCGTTTCGTTTGGAGCGGGCAGCAGTCCAGAGATTGTACACACAGATTTTTGTATAACATTATCCGGTCTGGGTAAGGATGAGACTTTTTTGTCCTGTAATACATGCTCCATGATAATATGCCAGATAGGAGCAGCCCCGGTAATTCCCGATACAAGTCCTCCCATGGGCGTATTGTCGTTATTGCCAACCCAAACGGCAACAAGTGCTTGTGGTGTATAGCCAATTGTCCAGTTGTCTTTAAAATCGTTTGTTGTTCCGGTTTTTACCGAGACGGGCAGTGTGCCAATTTTTAGCTCAGAATTTGAACCAAACTCCATTTCCCGTGCGTGATTGTCGGAGAGAATATCTGAGATAATAAAACTGACTCCTTTTGGCAAAACTTTTTTTCCAAAAATAACGTTTGGATTTGGCGTAAATTGCTCAAGAATCTTTCTTTTACTGTCAGTTACTTTTAAGATTACGTGAAGGTCTTTTCGATACCCATCATTGGCAAAAACCCCATACGCTGTTGCCATGTCAAGCATGGTTACCTCTCCGCCACCGAGCGTTAAAGAGAGTCCATATTTGTCGGGTGAGTCAAATGTTGTAATTCCCATTGCAGAGGCGGTTGCAATCATTGCAGGAACACCATTATATTTAAGAACTTTTATTGCAGGAATATTAATCGAGTTGCCAAGAGCATTTCTCATTTGGACAACACCATGAAACTTGCCGTCATAATTTACCGGACAATATCTTGGTTTGCCGGGAAAGCAGAGTGGCTGGTCGATAAATGGTGATGCAGCAGTCAAGCCTTTTATGAGTCCTGTTGCATAATTAATTGGTTTTATTGACGATCCTGGCTGTCTTGTTGATAGCGTCACATTTACCTTGCCATCGATATTGGCGTCAAAGTAGTCCTTGCTGCCAACCATTGCCAGGACTTCTCCGGTTGCGGGATTTGTTACTAGAGACGCGCCATTACTCACATGATAACTAGTGAGTTTTGCAACTTGTGATGCAACAGTATCTTGCGCAAAGTCTTGCAAAGGGAGATCAAGGGTCGTTGTAACTCGGAGACCACCTTCTTCAACAGTTTGCTGCCCATATTTTTGTTCAAGCAAATATTTCACATACAAAACAAAATGAGGTGCTTGAATTGCGTTGGCAAATTTTTGATATTGCAAAGGCTCGTTTTTCGCCTGGTCTTCTTGGTCTTTTGTAATATATTTTTGCTCATACATTTTTTGCAGAATTTCTTCTTGTCGTTGTTTTGCAAGTTCTGGATGCGCACCAAAAGGGGAGTAGAGCGTTGGTGCTTCGGGAAGTCCTGCAATAAGTGCAGATTGTGCAAGGTCCAGATCTGAGGCATGTTTATTAAAATAGGTCAAAGATGCTGCCTCAACTCCCCATGAGGTTCCACCGTATGGCGATTGATTAAGATACATCTCTAGAATTTTATCTTTAGGAAAAAAAAGCTCGGTTGCGAATGCAAGAATAATTTCTTTGACTTTACGAGTAACGGTTCGTTCTGAGGTCAAGAGCCCATTTTTAACCAGCTGTTGGGTTATTGTCGAGCCACCTTGTAATTTTTTGTAGAAAAGTGTCTCGAGGAGCGCTCTTGAGATTCCCCGTAGATCGATGGCCCCATGGCGGTAAAAATCTTTGTCTTCAATGGCGATGGTTGCGTGCTGGAGATTTATAGGAATACTAGAAATTGGCACGAATGTTTGGTTTTTCTCTCCATAAATTGTATAGAGAAGCGTATTGTTTCTATCAAAGATCTGTGTTGATTGTGGCGCTGTCGCGTTAACGAGTTTTCTTGGAGAAGGTAAATCTTTTAAAATAAGAATATAGAACGCAATGGAGATTCCAATAAAGGTAAGGAGTAAAAAAAGAAGTGCCCAATGTCTTTTTTTCTTTGGAACAAGCTTTCGATGAATGTGCCTGAGCACCTTTTTCATCACCTTATCATATCATGCAAGAAGAAGGCTGACAACTTTGCTGGAATTGGGATATAATAGATACAATTCATATGCCGCAAACCACAGCAATACAGCAGCTACTTGATATTTTTTCTCATGCAACTACAGGGTTAAATTGGCTTGATTGTATTATCATTGTTGTTTTTGGCGTGTATATATTTGAAGGGGTAGCTGTTGGTTTTGTCACTGCATTGTTGGATTTAATTAGTTTTGTGGTTTCGTTTGCGATTGGCATTAAGTTTTATTCGCCGGTTGGCAAATTTCTTGTTGGAAAAAGTACGCTTCCATCAGGGTTTGCAAATGTTATCGGGTTTTTTCTTTTATCTTTTTTTGCCGAAATCTTCCTGCATATTATTTTTAATATATTCCGGGGGCGAGTGAATTCAGCAACAGCAGATCAAACCTACAATACCTCTGCTGACCAATCAGAGACATACTCAACACTTAATCACGTTATGGGTATTGTCCCAAGTTTTATTTCGGCGTTTATTTTTATGTCTTTTTTGCTGACTCTTATTATTTCTTTGCCGCTATCACCATTTTTAAAACACGCAGTTTCGACTTCTTCATTCGGAAAATTTCTGGTATTGCAAACATCAGGTCTTGATAAAGTTGTTAATGATGTTTTTGGCGGCGCAGTGAACGAAACGCTTAATTTCTTAACAATTGAGCCGCAAAGTCAAGAAAGTGTTCCGTTGCACTTTACCACCGCTGATGTGAGCGTTGACCAGGGAGCGCAGCAACAAATGCTTGCCATGGTGAATACCGAGCGTACGAGTCGAGGCTTGCCTGCTTTGGATTTAGAAAGCAATCTTACTGACTTGGCGATAGATCATGCAAAAGACATGTTTAAACGTGGATATTTTTCTCATTACACCCCAGAAGGATTTTCTCCATTCGACAGAATGGGAATTGCAAATATTTCATTCCAGGCGGCAGGAGAAAATCTTGCACTTGCTCCCAATACTGATTTGGCAATGCAAGGACTCATGAAAAGTCCAGGACACCGAGCAAATATTTTGTCCCCCGATTTTGGCAGAGTTGGGATTGGCGTTGTTGATGGGGGAATTTATGGCGAGATGTTTGTTCAGGAATTTACAAACTGACTTTTCAAAGTGATCTGATTATGCAACGTTTATTACCAGACATAAGGAAAACAGCAGTTTTTGGAAAGCGAATATTTCTTCTTTCGGATTTGGATGTGCCCCTTTTGGACAATGGTGATATCGCCGATGACACAAGATTACAGGATGCATTACCTACGGTACGCTATCTTCTGGAGCAGAGGGCAAGTGTTGTTGTGGCGGGCAAGATTGGCAGACCAAATGGAACTGTTGTAGCTAGTTTGAGTCTTTCTCCCGTCGCGCAGTGGTTTTTTGAGCGTGCTTTGGAGCAGGAATCTCAAAACAAGGGTATCAGTAAGCAAAAAGTTGGCACATTTGATGGATGGCAGATTACTCAAACCCTTTTTCTTTTAGAAAACCTTCGTTTTGATCCAAGTGAGGAGGCGAATGCCGAAGGCTTTGCAAAGCGTTTAGCCTCTTTGGCAGACATATACGTCAACGATGCGTTTTCTCTTTCTCATAGATCTCATGCTTCTGTTGTTGGTGTGTGCCGATTGCTTCCGCATTTTGCAGGACTCCATCTCCAAGACGAGATTGCAGCGCTTTCCGGCGTTTTAGATAATCCAAAAAGACCACTCGTTGTTGTTATTGGCGGAAAAAAGATTGAGACAAAATTGCCGCTTATAAAAAAGATGGCGGATCTTGCAGACCATGTTTTGGTTGGAGGGAAGCTTGCAAACGAGGCATTATCTTTGGTCGAAAAAAAGCAGCTCGATGTCACAAGGGGAAAAGCGAAGGTTTTGATTGCGACTCAAAATCAGGATGGGGTTGACATCAGCACAGAGAGTCTTATGCAGTTTCTCAAAATAATTCCATTGGCAAAAACCATTGTGTGGAATGGGCCTATGGGAGTAACAACGCCAGCCGCCAAGGGGCAACAATCAGACATAAACGCTTCTTCAGAAAAAGGAACACGAGAGATAGCGCAAGCAATCGTTGCGAGTTCTTCCTATAGTGTTGTTGGTGGTGGAGATACGGTTGAGTTCCTTAATAGTATTGGGTTATTGGATCGTTTTGGTTTTGTTTCCAGTGGTGGCGGTGCCATGCTTGCATATCTTAGCGGCGATACTCTTCCAGGCATCGCCTCGTTATTAGAAGGTTAAACCTTTCTTGCTATTGTCAAGATAGCTGTGTCTTGCTATGCTGATAGCACAATATGTTTCTGCCTAAAAGTAAAATCGGACGTAAACTTCTTATCTTTTTTATCGCAATTTCGATTCTTCCTTTGTGTGCCGTTAATTTCATGTGGTTTTCTTTCACCAAAAATCATATCACCGATCCTATAGCAATTGAGTTTATTACATTCCTTGCCTCGGCACTTTTTGCTCTTACTGTTTTGCTAGTAACGCTTCTTTCTGTATGGGTATCGATACAGATTGTTCGTCCAATAAAAAAGTTTCAAGAGTGGACCAGGCTTGTCGGTGCAGGAAATTTTACCTACAAACTTATTTTTACTAGTAAAGATGAGATTGAAGAGCTTGGGAGTGCCATGAATGCGATGGCGTTGAGCTTGCAGAGTTCGTTTAAAAATGTTGAAGAAAGTAGAACAATTGCGCTGACCGAAAAAAATAAAATGCAAGTAACGCTTTCGAGCATTACCGATGCAGTGATTGCCGTTGATTTATCGCGTACCATTATTCTTTTTAACCGAGCAGCTGAAAAAATAACTGGACTCAGTCAAAAAGAGGCGATTGGGAAAAAGATTGACCAACTCATCCAACTTTTTGATGATGCTGGTCCTTTGTCGCCATCTGCCTATTGCCCAATTATTTTGCGTGGGGTTGAGGGGATTGTGTTTTCAAAGCAAAATGTAAAACTCATAGCCTATGGAGAAAGGGTTGGATATGTTGATGTGACTGCATCTCAAATTAAAGAAGGGCTCAGTGCGAATGTTGGCTGCATTGTTGCATTGCATGATATAAAAAAAGAAAAAGAGCTTGAAGAAATGAAGCTTGATTTCGTATCTATGGCAGCGCACGAACTCCGCACCCCATTAACCTCAATCAAGGGATACTTATCAGTATTAACCGACGAATCAGCGCAGAAACTGAATGCAGAAGAAAGAACGTTTTTGGGAAGAATTTCGATTTCTGTTGATCAGCTTATGGGGCTTATTGAAAACCTTCTGAATGTGAGCAGGATTGAACGGGTAGCGTTAACGATAAATAT
>CAZKLH010000041.1:0-8969 GCA_964553595.1 uncultured Gammaproteobacteria bacterium
CTTGTATGCAGAAAAAATTTCTGTCACGAGTTCTTGCGACATCGTCCCTTCGGTAATAAGTTTTTTTATATGCTTTGAGACTTGCTCGAGGGAATCTTGTCTGTTAAAGTTTGTTGTTTTGAGGAGGTGATTAATTTTTGTTGTTAAATTATTTTCTTTGACAAACTGATAGTAGGAATTTGCAGTAACAATAAAACCATTTGGGACGGGGAATCCAGCCTTGACCATTTCTCCGAGATTTGCTCCTTTTCCACCAACAATCGAAACATCTTCTTTATCAACCTCAGAAAACCAAACAAGCAAATCTTTTCTTCTGCTCATGGTAAAATTATGCAGGAATTAGAAGCAATTATCAAGCAGCAATAGAAATACCTCGATTGCTCTATGATATACTTTATAAAGTAGTATATATGAAGTGGCTATCCCTGTGGTTTTTATTTGCTGTTATCTTCCTCTTTTTATTTCCTCAAAGTATGTATGCTGGGAATCCACCAGATAAAAATAACTCTCGGATAGATGTTAGTGGTAATGGATCAAATCAGATTCTTGCAGGAGGATCACAAACAGCAACTATTGTCGTTACGCTTCAAGATAGCACTCCAACACCATTAAACGGGGATACAGTAAATTTAGCTGCTGAGGGGGTCTCAGATTCAAGCGTTGTATTTAATCCTTCCTCTTCAACTCTCGATTCTTCAGGCAAAGCCACTTTCACGATGTCCTCAACAAATGCACAGACGTATTCGATCGATGTCATAGATACAACAACGGGTACGACGTTGTCTAGTCTTGGTCAAGTTACTTTTGTTGCTCCTTCGCCAACAATTACACCAACTCCCAAGTGTGATCAAACGCCACCCGGAAGTACTCCGCAGCTTGTCTCTGCTGTTGGAAATGGGAGTAATGCAATTACATTAACCTGGAATGAATCACAAGACCCAGTGAGTTATTATCTTTTAGATTATGGTACGTCTTCTGGAAATTATATCTATGGCAATCCAAATATAGGCAGTAAGGGAACAACTTCCTATACTGTCGGTTCGCTTTCTTCTGGTGTTACCTATTATTTTTCCATTAAGGCGGTGTATGGCTGTTATACAGGGAACAGTTCAAACGAAATTTCTGCAAAAACTACCTCTTCCGATGATACTCCGACTCCAACAATCGATTCTTCGGGTACAAACGATGAGCCAACCGATACAATAAGTCAAGATTCTCCAACGGATACCCCAGCACCACCTTCGGTAACACCAACCCCAGTGCCGCAACTTCGCGCGGGGTTATTTTCTAAATTAAACGGGAAGGCCAAGATTATTATTGGAATTGGGCTTATTATTTTATTGCTTTGTGCAGCAATGCTCATAGACTTTCAAAAATTGTTTGCGAAGATAAAAAAGAAATTTCTAAAAAGAGGGCAGTTGTTTGAAGACGACGATCAAAAAGAAGATGAAAAAGATTATCAGGAAGATTCAGAGATCTCTAGCAAGGAATGAGGCAAAATTATTATTTTTTGATTTGATATATTTATCAAGCCACGTTCTTCTTCCATATCTATTCAAAAACTCATCTGTCATTGGCACGTTATGGTCATAAAAATATCCAGCAAGTAATTGTTCTTCGACATGAGTACTGTTTGGGTCAATATCTCTTCCAGGAAGTGTGTCTTTCCCTTTTAAATCAAATAATCTATGCAGCCATTCTTCTGCACCTACTAATGCAATATTATGGTACAGTTGTTCTGGAATTTTTGCTTTTGGATTTAAGCTCGTATCAATGTTGCCAATTCTTAGAGGATATGGATACGATTTGCCTGCAAGTATGTCAGCAATTTTTGCTGCCTCTTCGTCAGAAACATCGGAGTCAACGATATAAGCCGAGCTAATATCACGTGTTTCTTCGTTGATGAAATGATTAATACTTCTTCTGTAGTCTCCTTGTCGAATAAAATCAATTCCTGTTTCTATATACGCTTCTAATTTTGCTGGGTCTGCCTGCTCTGATTCCATTTGTGTTTGCTGAGAGTTTTGAGAAGCACCCCTTTTTGTTAAAAAATTTCTTCCGGCAGCAACAGTCTTTCTTAACGTATCTTTGGGATTAAATTTTGGTGGTCCTCCAGAGGTTTCCATAGAAAACTATGGCAATACGAGATGTTGTTTAAAATAATCAACCCAAGGATTCACAGCAGGATTCTGATCATGCAAGAGTGCGAGATACAGCGTTAAGAAACCTCCGAATACCATTGTTTCTAAAAAGTCATCGTATACTGTTTGTCCGCTCGTGGTGAATTCAATGATATCTCTTTTGTTTTGTTTTACGACATCCATTGTAAGCGTCATTCTTTTTTGAATTTTCGGTGAGTAGTTTTTTGAATTCAACATAATAAATCGAATGGGGAAATCAGAAGGAAATTGTAAGCCTTCCATGAGATGGTGGTTTAAATCAGGTACTAAAAAATGAGACGAAAATGTTTTGCTTGTTTCATTAAATTGATTTTGCAAGATATGAGCGTTGCCAGTTAAATGCTCTGCTGCGAAAATAACAGGAATTCGATCAAAAAAGAGTTCAGCTTGCTGCATTGCGCTCTTTTTAAGCTCTGGAAGTTTCTCTGCCATTCTTGCAATCGCATTTTCTATTTCGTGTTCTTCAATTGAGACAACACCAGTTTTTGCTAATAAACCCAAGAGTCCAACAATTGTATAGCCGTTTCCAAGTCTTGGTACGCCAGATGGATTCATTTTTCCATCAAAAATATACGAGGGGGCATTATTTTCCTTGGCAAAATCTGCAAGTTTTCCGCCTTTTGTTAAAACAATTATTTTGCAACCTTTTGCTTTTGCCTCGTCTGCACATGACAACACTTCTTCCGTAGATCCTGAATAGCTTGTTAAGATAATAAGAGTATTTTTATCTGCATAATTTGGCAAATGGTAATCGGTAACAATTTCTATTGGATAGGGGAGTTGCCTTCCCTCAAGTGCTTTTAAAACTAAGCCGCCATAAATTGATGCTCCCATGCCACAAAGCACAATGCCAGAAATATTTTGATGAAAATCCGAAGAAACACGCAATTTACTTACCTCGTTCCATGCAGTTTCACACTGTTTTATTAAAAGTTCTGTTGAAGAAACAGTATCTTGCGGGTCGATTTTTTTAATCGCTTCAGTGTCTGAAAAGTCTTTCATATCGTCGATCTTTCTTTTTTTCTTACCTCTTCTGTTTCGTCTGGACGCTTGTAATCGTCTTCAAGCCGATATGTTGTGCCAATTTCTGGCGTTGAGACTTCTATAATATCACAATCGGTAATTCCAAAAAGCCTGTGTTTTTGACCCAATGCACACGTGTATCCTTTTCCTTGCTCCAATTCAGTTTCTATAAATTCTCCCTCTGTATTTTCCCAAATTAATTTTCCTTTACCCGACATAAGAAGCCAACTTTCTTGTTTTTTGTCGTGAAGCTGCAAACTTAACCTTTTTCCTGCATTGAGATGAATAATTTTTCCCATGTATGGCTTATCTTCTGGAACCCAGTGTAATTCGTAGCCCCACGGCTTATCTATTTTTCGAACAAAAGGGGAATTGGCAAAAGTAGTTTTATTAAATTGTTGCATCTGCGACATACGACGATAATATCATTCGCGATTTATATTTACAAGAAATAACTTAGCTTTGTGAATTTTGTTTTACAAAAGCCATGAGTTCGTCTCGTTTTTGTTCCATAACATCTTTTTTGTATGATTCAACATTCAATCGAAGCAATGGTTCGGTATTTGATGAACGAAGTGAGAATCTCCATTCAGCAAAACTGACTGCAACGCCATCCATTGTTTCGACTTCTCCTTCTTTATAGTGCTCTTTTGCTTTTTTCATAATCTCGTTTGCATTTGAAACTTCAAAATTAAATTCACCAGACTCAAAACTTCTTCGGTATTCTTCAACAACTGCCGAAAACGGCTTTCCTTCTCTTGTTAGTATGCTTAAAATTGTTAAAATCATTGGCACTTGTGATTCTGCATTTCCTGTTTCACGAAAAAAATAATGCCCCGAGGACTCACCCGCAAAGATGCCACCTGTTTGGTTCATCGCCTCAGTAATATACGCATGTCCGACTTTGGTAATTTTTGTTGTTCCTCCATTCTCTGCCACAATTTTTTGTGGAGTTAGAATGTATCGCACATCAATAAGAATTTGCTCTCCAGGATGCTTTGTTAGTAATTCTTTAGCAACCATAGAGGTAATAATTGTTGGAGGAACCGTTTCTCCCTTCTCATCGATAAAAAATAATCTGTCTCCGTCGCCATCTGGTGCAAGACCTAAATCGGCATGTTCTTGCAGAACTTTCTTTTTAAGATCAACGAGATTTTTTGCTTGGAGTGGGTCTGGTTGATGTGCAGGAAATGTCCCATCAAGCGTAAAATTCATTTTTATCAATTTTCCTGGAATTTTTTTAAATAACGCGTCAATATACTCAGAACCCATTGCATTTGCCGCGTCGGCAACAATTTTAAATGATTTGATTGTTGGATCTGCAACAATCTTTAACGCATTGTCTACTTCATCTTCTTTCACGCCAGTTTTTGTGACCATTGTTCCACTTTTTGGAAGATCACTTGTTTCAGGCCGCATTCCAGAAACTGCCATTTGTTTTATTTCTTCAAGTCCTGTGGATTTCCCTATTTTAATTAGTCCATGATCTCCTTTTCTCACAATTTTTATTCCATTCCATTCTTTAGGATTATGAGAAGCAGTTATTTGTATGCCAGCTTCGTATCCATAATGTGATACTGCAAAGTAGAATGTTGGAGTTGATACAACCCCAACGTCAACAACATTTGCTCCCAGTTGCATTAATGTTTCTATTGCAACTTTGGTAAGCGAGGGGGAGGATGTGCGCATGTCGGTACCCACAACCAACGTCATTTGGTCATTTCCTTTTCTTTCTTTTTTAAAGAATGCAAATATTGCTTGAATAATCGAAACAATATTTTTTTCGTTGAGATCTGTTGGGTAAATGCCACGGATGTCGTAACCTTTAAAAATTGAGGGGTTGATGGTGTCCATAGGTGTTATCTTACAAGTCGAGTAAAAAATAGTCAATGGCTTGCGTAAAGGAGAAAGACGCAGTTCCTGTTTTTTGTGCCAGATCGATAGTAAAAAGTTTTTGATATTTTTTTATTAATGCATCTTTTGTAAATAACGATGCTTGTCGTTTTAGTTTTTGTGCTTGCCAGGGAGCAAGCCGTTTCACTTCATCAATAGAATCATTACTAGAATCAGAAATTGCCAAAAGTAAACGAAAATGCCGAATTAACATAAAAAAAACAATGGGTAATTCTTGAGTTTGTATTGTTTTGTGAAACAATTGAATGCTTTCTATTGTTTTTGGGCGAATACTATCCAAAAAACGAAAAATTTCTTTTGGGAAATTATAGAGTGTCACAATGGCCTTTGGAAAAACCGATAACTGCTTTTTAGAAAGTTCTTTTCCTTCCCAGAAAAAAATCGTGTGATCTTTTGTACTGTTGCAATAGGAAATAATGTCCTCTGTTTCTTTGCTTGGTGTTCTGGATAAAAAATCTTCGATAAAAACAGTTTTTGGATCATTAAATAATCCACCTCCTTCAAGAATCTGAGCGATATCTGTTGTTGTTACTGTTCTTCCGTCAATCGTCGGAGAGGCATCTTGCAAAGCTTTTTGTTTTTGTTCTTGAAAAAAATTCCGAGAAGTTACAGTATCTTCTCCGTGAATAATATGTATCATATTATCTTTTTTGTGTTTTTGCTTTATATTCTTTAAATAATTTATTTGCCAACGACCCTAAGTGTCTTCCTCTGCTTCGGTGGGGAAGAAGTGCCCCTGAAAAATTTTTTGGAATGTGCAGCAATTCGTGGATAAGCACTTTTTTCTGTTCATCGACAGAGAGTTTTTCGTAATGTTTTGTTAAAACCTCTACAACGTATGCAGGCCGGAGATGGAGGGCTTTTTGAAAAATTTTGGGAAATGCCCAAATGCGAGCGTACGCACGGGCACTCGAACCTGTTGTTCTGTAGCAAAAAATTCTTGTGTGATCAATATATTCGAGTTGCAACACCGAAACAATATCTGTGATTTGCTCTTTTATATTTTTTTCTTCTTCCCATTCCATATGCATTACGTATGTTTGTCAGCAACATAAGTAGCGCCATATGCTTCTGGTTTTGTTTTTGCGACAAAACCATTTCCTGTCACCATACCAACAATTTCTTTAATCATGGTACGGGTATCTCCATGACTACCAACATCAACATGAATTTCTAAATCATAATCAGGGGCTTTTCCGTTGAGCTGCTTTTTAAGTAATGGTACAAATGTTGTTGCAAAATCAAGCGAGGTTAACGTTTCTGCATAGATTTTCTCACGAAGTGTATGAATTTTAGAAACTGTTTTTCTCTTCCAAAAATATTTCCCACCATATCCTTTTCGGTGCACAACAACTGCTGTAACGACGTTGATGGATTTTTGATTCTTTTTGCCATCGTTTTTTTCATGCGAATCAGAACCGATAACAAGGCTATATTTTGCATTCGGATCTTCCTCCAAAAATATTTGTATTTGAGAAATAACCTCATTCACAAGAAGAGATCCATGTGTAGCGCTTATAAATGTTTCTGTATCATTTGGCATATGTTATGTAAGAAGTTTACGAATAGAATTTGTAGATCTTGATATTCTCGGCATGTTTGAAGCTGCACGTATTATACCACATGGGTGCAGAAAGACTTTAAACGAGGTTGCCTAAAATTTCATAATCCATCTTGCAATTGTTTTAAGAGAATTAGGGATTGTTGTTATCATATTTGTCCTTTTTTCTCCATCAAATTCCTTTACCGGAAGTTTTTTAAATTGAACAGATGATGCAATCGTTATTGGCGTGAGATCTGGTTTCCCTTGTACTTTTTGCAGTTCTTTGATGGCCTCGTATTGACTTGTTGGATGTCCGTCACCTTGCATTAAGGAAAACATGACAAATGGTGCTCCTGCGCTTAATAAAAATGGCGTTACTGCGACAACATTGTTATCATTCCACACAGTAGAAAAGGCCTGATTGTAGTAAGACGAAGCAAGCTCGTCAGAGACTCTTTCTGTTGACCATCCAGTTTCTGTAATAAAAACAGGTAATTCTTTACCAGAAAAACTTTTTATTAAACTATTTTCAAATCGGAAACTTGCAATTCCTGTTCTGCCTGTATAACTTGGTGGCTGTGCAAAGCCAGGGTTTGGATAAGAATGGCTCGCAATGCCATCGATTTCCTCAAAAATTCCAGGGTGAGATGCTTCCATTTGCTGCATGTATGTATATTCACTCATGTAGTCTGTTCCTTGATTGCTTGCTCCATTATCTAATCCCGCAGAGAGGATAAAAAAATCATCACTTTTGCTTTGAAAAATTTGTTTTGCGTAAGAAAGCATGTCGGCATATTCAGCAGGATTTGCAGCACCACCCCATTCGTCGCCCCTATTAACTTCATTAAAAATCACGACGTATCTATTTACTGTTGGCCAGTTTAACGATGATAAAAAATTAGCAAAGTCCAACACGTCATCATAGGTTGGCCTGCTCCATGTTTGTGTATTAAAATAGTTATTTTCTGTCGCTAATCGAATAATAGGAATAAGATGATACATTCTTGCCTTATCCATAAATGTTTGCCATTTTACTAAATCCCGATCTCCTCTTTGTATGGGAATTGTTACATAACCCCAATCGCCACCATTTCCATTTACAAGGTTTGCAACGTTATCGATTTCTGAGGGGAAAAGAATATGAACGCCGACTTTATTGTTGGAAATAGTTCTTGGATCTTGCTTTGCAATTGCAAGAGAAGGTCGCAAAATTAAAAATAAGCTAAAGAAGAAAATATAAAGTAATATTTTCGGACAGTTCATATGGTTTTATTATACCACTTAAGAAGTAATTTCGAGCGTAGGCGCCCATAATTAAAAGTTTAATTGTATTGTGTCACCGATGAGTTTGGCGACAAACTGATGCCCTTCTACAGATGGATGAATACCGTCGTCTTTATTGACAAATAATGGATTTCCAAATTTCCCGTTTTTTTCGGATTGTTCATACGCATCGATAAGCGCAATTTTTTTATTTGTAGCGAGTGATACTGCATTATCAAGAAGTTGAGTAATATGAAAAGCTTGTAGATTGGAAGTTGCTGTGGGCCAATTAACTCCATGGGGACCTTTTCCAAAACCATTTTCAAGAGGTGCTATTTCTGCAAACAAATAGACGTGCTTGCAGTTTGCTTTTGCTTTATCAATGAGTCCTGCCAATGTTAACCAATGTTTATTTCGGTCGTAGGGAGAAAAGGGATTATACGCAAATGACCCAACGATTAGAATATCTGGATGTAACAGCGAGATGGGTGGATAACTCCTTGTTTGGTACGAAAATGGACTATCAAACCTTGCCAGACCCTGTGCCACATTCTGTCCGCCGATTCCATAATTGTATAATTTGAATGTAGTTTTTGGATATTTTACTTTTAAATCTTTATCCAAATATTCGAGTGTTTCTCCCATGGTATCAACCATAGAATCGCCAATGATTGCAATTGTGTATTTGTTTCTTTTCGGAGGGGCTATTGCAGAAGAAGTCGCTTGTGACGTTGGGCTTGCAATGATTGCAGTTTTGTCTCCTATCACTGCTTTTATGGTCCCTAAAGGTGATACGTATCCCATTTTATTCGAAACGAGTAATGGTTGTATGAATACATAAATAACAAACCCAAAAATAAACAAAGAATAAACTCCAAGAAATATCGTAAGTATTTTCATGTGTACTATATAGCGTACACCATTTTCATGTAAAACTGCTAGGGAAATTCAATACCAAGAATTTGCAGACACATAAGAAGGGTTGCAGTGTCTATGCTGTCTGCTTTAAATAAATCTTCGATATGCGATAACGCTTTGGGGATATT
>CAZKLH010000042.1:0-8834 GCA_964553595.1 uncultured Gammaproteobacteria bacterium
TTTCTTCATTTTGGTTTGAACAAACAAAAGATATTGTTGATAACCATATCATTGCTACCCCTGATCCAAATGTTACCATTGCAAAAAATGCGATACCAATTCCAATAGAAATGGTTGTTCGAGGATATATAACTGGCGTGACTGGGACATCAATTTGGGGATCATACGAAAAAGGAGAACGAACAATCTATGGTCTTCAATTCTTAGATGGACTACGAAAAAATCAAAAATTGCCACAGCCAATTATTACACCAACAACAAAAGCGGACGTGGGACATGATGAGCGATTAACACGAGCGGAAATCTTGAAACGAAAAATCATCTCAGAAGATATCTATAAGCAAATGGAAAAAGCAGCCCTTGCTGTTTTTAAAAGAGGATCTGAAATTTGTAAAAAGAATGGAATTATTCTCGTTGATACAAAGTATGAATTTGGAATCTATAACGACAAACTACTTCTTATTGATGAAGTACACACACCGGATTCTTCTAGATTTTGGATACAAAAAACGTATAAAAAGCTCTTTGAAAAGGGAGAAGAACCAGAAAATTTTGACAAAGAATTCTTACGACTTTGGTATAAAAATCATGGATATAGTGGGGATGGAAAACCACCAACAATGCCAACATCTTTTATTATACAGGTAAGCCGCAGGTATTGTGACGTGTATGAAAAAATAACTGGCAAAAAATTTATCGTGAGCAAACAATCCATTACAACAAGAATTAAAAAGAATCTCCAAAATTATACAAAAACCATGAATCAACTGCGTATCACAATCCTAGTTTCCAATAAAGGTACAGGGACAAATTTACAAGCAATTATCGATGCCATAGAAGCAAAAAAAATCAACGCAACAATTGCAATTGTTGTTAGCGATGAAAAAGATGCATACGGATTAATTCGTGCAAAAAAACACCACATAGAAATTGCGCTTTGTAAAAATAAAAATGATTTACTAAGCATTTTAAAAAAATATGACGTAGATCTTGTGGCACTTGGCGGTTGGAAACAAATTATTCCAGATGAAGTTTTGAAAACATACGCAAATAAAATTCTCAATATTCATCCTGGTTTAATTCCAGACAAAAAAAATACAGTAGTTAAAAATCCTGATGGAACACCAGCGCTTTGGAATAAAGGAAAATTAACCGAAACTGCAATAAAAAATTTCTTTGATACCAAAGCAACATATGCTGGCTCATCTATCCACCTTTTAACAGACGATTTTGATTATGGCCCTGTCCTTGCACGAACGTTTGAAAAGATTCTCCCAAACGACACAGTAAAGTCATTATATAAACGACTCAAACAAAAAGAAAATAAAATATACGTACAAGCTTTACAAAAATTATCCCAAAAAAATATACAGTTATGATACATACAATTCGTGTACAAACAATAAAAGGCCCAGACTTACCAGGAGATGGATTATTTTATGATGTTAAAGCAAATTTAAACATAAGAGGATTAAGAAAAATTCAAACTGCAAAAGTGTATCGCCTTGAAGGAGTAAATGAAAACGATGCAAAGAAATTGGCAATGAAAGCATTTTGCGAAATAATTAACCAAACATATTCACTCAATGAACCAATTTTTAAACACGCAGATCAAACGCTTGAGATTGCATATAAACCTGGGGTTATGAATCCAGAGGTTGCATCAATTCTTAAATGCGCAACGGATTTGGGAATCTCGATTACTGCTGCCGATGTTGGTCGTGAATACGGATTTTATGGAGCGATAAAACAGAAAGATGTAGAAATAATTGCTAAACAATTACACTTATTAAATCCGCTTATAGAATACGTTCTTACAAAAAATCCGCAAACCCTGCAAATAAAAGGAGCGCCAGGAAAAACCAGCATTGTATCAATTCGAGCAGCAACAGACCAAAAACTACTGGAACTATCCAAAGATAAACTATTTTTAAACCTTGAAGAAATGAAAGTAATTCAAAGTTATTTCCAAAAAATAAAACGTGATCCAACAGACTGTGAACTCGAAATACTTGCACAAACATGGAGTGAGCACTGCGGACACAAAACATTTAAAGCAAAACTCACCATCGACGGTAGAAACAAAGAACCGTTTATTGATAGAATAAAAAAAACAGCACAAGGACACAAAAGCTCTATCGTTTCTGCGTTTGTGGATAACTCGGGTGTCATCGATTTTTATGATGGCTATGGCATTTGCGGAAAAGTTGAAACACATAATTCTCCATCTGCAATTGAACCATATGGAGGAGCAATGACTGGATCAGGCGGAGTTTTTCGAGATGTTCTTGGAACTGGTCAGGGAGCAAAAGTGCTTATTTCTACAGATATTTTTTGTTTTGCTCCCCCGTCTTTACCAAAAAAAGACGTGCCCCCCGGTTGCTTGCCGCCCGATTATCTTCTCACAAGAGTTGTCGCGGGCGTTCGGGATTATGGCAATAGAGTTGGCATTCCAACCAACAACGGATCGATACATTTTCATAAAGATTTCCGGGCAAAACCAACCGTTGCTGTTGGTGCATATGGAATTATTGAAAAAAAGAAAGCAAAAAAACGATCACCACAGGTCAAAGATCTTATTGTAATTCTTGGAGGCAGAACTGGCAGGGACGGGATTCATGGCGCAACATTCTCATCTTCAGAAATGACTCACCAAACAAAAACTGCTTTAGGAACTGCTGTGCAAATTGGCAATGCCATAGAAGAAAAACGTGTCATCGACGCTATTATGACATTAAGCGACAAAAAGCTTATTCGAGCAATTACCGATTGCGGCGCAGGAGGATTTTCTTCGGCAATTGGAGAAATGGGAAAAGACACTGGTGCAGTAGTGCAGCTCGCAGATGTTCCACTAAAATATCTTGATTTAACACCATGGGAAATTTTTCTTTCCGAATCACAAGAACGCATGATTTTAGCAATCGATCCAAAAAACAAAAAGAGAGTTTTAGAAATATGCGATCTCTACAATGTAGAAGCATCTATTATTGGTTTCTTTGATAACAGCAAAAAACTGCGCGTCTATTACAAAAAAGAAAATGTGTGTGATTTATCCATGCAATTTTTACACGATGGGTTACCACAACGACACATGGTTGGAAAAACAAAACCAATAATAATAAAAGAAGCCTTGCCAAAAGAATCGAAAAACTACGAAGATATCTGGCTCTCTGTAATGAGCAATGGCAATGTTTGCTCTAAAGAACCAATAGTCAGATTATACGATCACACCGTACAAGGGAGAACTACCCTGCATCCTTTTGGTGGCATTTCTTTTGATGCGCCAAATAACGGATCGATCGTGCAACCATTTTTTGGAAAACCATACGGACTGGCAACAGCGCATGGATTAAATCCAGGACTCAATCAGTTCGATTCTTATTGGGGTTCCATTTGGGCAATAACCGAAGCAGTTTCTAATTACGTGTCGATGGGAGGGAATATCAAAGACGCAGCGCTCATTGATAATTTTATTTGGCCATTTCCAGACGAATCTTCTCTTGCAGATTTAGACAAAGCAGTTGATGCATGCACAAACATGGCAAAACTCCTCGACATCCCTTTTGTTTCTGGAAAAGATAGTCTTTCGAGTACCTATCGCTACCCAAGCGGTGATGTTTTAAAAATTCCACCGGTTCTTCTTGTTTCTGTGTTTGGAAAAATCCCAGATGTTAGAAAAACAGCAACATCTGATTTTAAAAAAAAAGACTCGATCATTGTGTTACTTGGAGAACCGGACGCCGAAGGTCTTGGAGGGAGTACCTATTTTTCGATCACAAATGCACAAAGCGCAAAAATTCCTCATGTTGCATTATCATCGTTACCAAAAATACTCAACGCAATCACAACCAATATTCAGAATAAATCATTTCTTTCCTGCCATGACATTTCAGAAGGTGGCATCGCAGGAGCCCTTACCGAAATGTGTTTTGGCGGCGGATGTGGTGCGACTATTAATCTTGCAAAAATTTCAAAATCTCGAGCAGATTTTACCTTTTTTAACGAAACAGCAGGAACTTTTTTAGCAGAAGTCGAAGATGAAGAGACGGCAAAAAAAACATGCAAAGGAATCCCCTATGCAATCCTAGGAAAAACACAAAAAAATCCATCTATTACCATTCACTTTGATAAAAAAACTCTTGCTCATCTACCAATCTCTCGGCTAAAAAATGCCTGGCAAAAACCAATGAAGGAATATTTCTCATGATAAAGCCAAAAGTCTGTATTCTTCGTTCTGATGGAACAAATTGTGATGAAGAACTGCGTTATGCGTTTGAAAAAGCTGGCGGAACAGTCGATTTGGTACATGTAAATGAGTTCCGGCGGAAAGATAAAAAATTATCAGACTTTCAGATTATCGCTCTTCCTGGCGGTTTTTCTTATGGTGATGATTTAGCATCTGGCAAAGTGCTCGCTATTGAACTAATGAGTTTTTTTAAAGACGACTTGCAAAAGTTTATTGATAAAAACGGCTATATACTTGGCGTTTGCAATGGCTTTCAAACACTTATCAGAACAGGTCTTTTGCCATACGCAACTCTTGGCAATATGCAAGCAACGCTCACAAACAACGATTCAGGACATTTTGAATGCCGATGGGTAAACATGAAAGCGCAAAAAAGTAAAGCGTCTTATTTTGACAATCTCAACAGTATGATTTTTGATGTATCGGTGAATCACGGCGAAGGAAAATTCTTTGCAGATGAAAAATTGCTGGAAAAAATTGAAAATGATAAACTGGTAACGTTTCGTTATGTAGATAGCGCTGGCAAACCAACACAAAAATATCCAGAAAATCCCAATGGCGCATTGCGCGCAATCGCAGGCATCTCTGATCCAAGTGGTAGAATTTTTGGACTGATGCCTCATCCGGAAAAATTTGTCGATATTACACAGCATCCAAATTGGAGAAGAATGAAAAAGAGAAAAGCTGATGGATTAATATTTTTTGAAACAATAATTTCTTATGTTAAAAACTCGTAAATCACAATCGATAACCTATTCTCAAGTTGGGGATAATTACGAAACAAAAGACCCCATTAAAAAACTTGCGCAGCAAGCGGCCCTTGATACGGGAAAGAATCTACTGCAACATGGGTTTGAGGAAATGCAAGAAACTCGCGGTGAATCTGCGTTTGTCTGGAAACAAAACGACATCTACATGGCATCTGTTATTGAAGGCTTAGGAACAAAAAATCTTATCGCTGACGACACGAGAAAGATCACTGGGAAAACATATTACGATGTTATCGGGCACGACACGGTTGCAACAATTATTAACGACCTTGCAACAGTTGGCGCAACACCACTGGTTATCCATGCATACTGGGCAATAGAAGATAACAATTGGCTATACGATAAAAAGCGAATGAGTGATTTAATAAATGGATGGAAAAACGCGTGTGATATAAGCGGCGCAACATGGGGAGGTGGAGAAACTGCCACCATGAAACAGATTGTCGTAAAAAACACAGCAGAATTTGGCGGATCTGCAATTGGTATTATTTCTTCAAAGAAGAATTTGATTACCGATAAAAAACTGCAATCAGGCGACAGAATTTTATTATTAAAAAGTAATGGTGTGAATGCAAATGGTATTTCACTTCCCCGTGCTATTGCAAAAAAATTGCCAAAAGGATATGCAACAAAACTTCCAGACGATAGTTTGTATGGAGAGGCACTTTTAACAAAAACAAATATATATGCGAAACTTATCCAAAATCTTTTAGAAAAAAATATTGATATTCATTATATTTCTAATATTACCGGCCATGGTCTTCGAAAAATTATGCGAGCCAAGCAAGAATTCTCTTACATCATAGACAGAATTTTTGAACCGCAAGAAATATTCTCTTTTATCCAAAAACATGCAAATCTTTCTGATTACGAAATGTACCAAACCTACAATATGGGAATGGACTACGCTATTTTTCTCCCAAACAAACACCTCCTGGATGCACAGCAAATTATACAATCAAACGGATTCGAAAGCATTGAAGCAGGGTACATTGAAAAAGGAAAACGCCAAGTAAATATCGTGCCAAAAAAGATTCACTTTGGAACAGAAACACTTAATTTACGCTAAAAAAGACAATCTATGATACTATAGAATCATATTTATGAAAAAGAAGATTCTTCTTGTCGAAGACGATCATAATACCAGAGAGCTCTACAAAGACGTTTTAAAAGAGGCAGGTTACGATGTTGTCGCAGCTGACAATGGAGAAAAAGGTCTTGTCGAAGCGATAAATGGTGGATTTGATTTAATTTTGCTTGATATTATTATGCCGCGAATGGACGGCCTAACATTTATTCGAGAATACAACAGCTTGCAACCAGAACTCCCAAACGGGCCGCTTGTTATGCTTACTGTTCTTGACGATGACCCAATTATTAAAGGGTGTCTTGCGCTTGGAGCAACAGGATATTTGATTAAATCATCTTTGAATCCGGATGGCTTAATAAAAGAGGTAAAAAATTTCCTTTCGCAGTCTACTCGTCCGCAAGAAACTATAAAAAGTTCGTAATTACTTTTTGACATTATTTCTATTTAATGCTACGCTAAAATAGAGATGGCATATCGTTTTTAAAAGAATACGGTGTGCTAAGGCCAGAAAATTTAATGGATAAATTATCGTTATGACCGTTCTCAATGATGACTCAACAATTAAAACATGCTTAGAAAATGGGACTGCAGGATATTTACTCAAACCAACACTCACTCCTGCCGAAGTCCTCAAGGAGATTAAAAAATATTTATAATACCATTCCTACAATCATTTAATCGTAGGCTCATATTCTAAATCTGTTAGACTTAACATCTGCTCGTAAAATGATATGAGATTAACAAAACAAATTATTCGTTGTGCGAATAAATTTAAAACTCCATTTTTACTTATAGATCTCACCCAGTTAAAAACAAATTATCACTACCTAAAACTTCTGTTACCTGGAATTGAGATTTTTTATGCAATGAAAGCAAATGATCATCCAATTATATGCAAGACTTTGTTAGATGAAGGTGCATCTTTTGAAATTGCTTCTTTAAACGAAGCGAAAAAACTTTTACATATTGGGGTGCAATCGACACAGATTGTATGTTTTAATCCAGTAAAATCTCCTGAATTTTTAGAATGGATGTACGCAAAAAAAATAAAAATCATGGCATTTGATTCTTATGAAGAGCTCGATAAAATTTCTAAATATTCTCCCCAGAGTAAAGTCGTACTAAGAATAACCGTCCCAGAGGAAGGAAGTTTTTTCCCTCTTGGTAATAAATTCGGAGCAGACCCAAATGATGCTGCTGATATGCTTTTATACGCAAGAAGTAAAGGGCTTCAACCCTATGGGCTCACCATTCATGTAGGATCACAATGTATTAATGGAAAAAATTGGATGACTGCTTTACAAATCTGCAAAAAAATTTACGACCAGCTAAAAAAACATAATATTGCTCTTACCTTAATAAGTCTCGGCGGAGGAATTCCCATAGCATACCTTCAACCAATTCCTCCATTATCAAAAATTGCATCCGATATTCTTAGTGCGATAAAAAATTTTCGTAATGACAATGTTATTTTTACAATTGAACCCGGCAGAGGAATCGTTGCAACAGCAGGAACTATGATCTCAACAGTAGTTGGCGTTTCTACGAGGAAGAAAGAACAATGGATATATTTAGATGTTGGGGTTTTTAATGGTCTCATGGAGATTTTAGGAGAATTTCGTTTTAATATCGTCTCTGAACGAAAAAACGAGAATATCCTTACTTCAATTGCAGGCCCAAGCTGCGATAGTTATGATATTCTCGCAAAACATATTAATTTTCCACAAGTTAAGATCCTAGATAAAATCTACATTCTCGATGTTGGCTGCTACTCAACGGTATACGCTTCCGCATTTAATGGATTTGAAATTCCCAAAACATATTTTTTAAATTAGTCTATGATTCTAGGACTCTTGTCAGGATTAGCCTCTGCCGCAACTTATTCAGTAAGTAATTACATAGACAAATTTCTTCTAGAAAAACAAAACATTAATTTTTATATTATTACGATTTACAGCGGAATATACACGTTTATCGCTGGCTTGATCATCTTATTATTTACTGGAATACACTCTGCGGATTTTAAAACAATTGTCATTATTACACTCTCTGGTTTTTTTACAAATATTTCTCTGCTACCATACTACAAGGCGTTAAATCACGATGAAACGTCTCGAGTAGTACCTCTATTTCAGTTTATACCAATCTTCGTTTTATTTTTTGGTTTCATTTTATTACACGAAAGACTAAATATTCATCAATATCTTGGGTCAACGCTAATAATAATTGGGGCGTTTATCTTGTCTATGGATAAACAAGAATCTAAGATCTTACGTGTTCGAAAATCTTTTTGGCTCATGATGTTTTCTTGTTTTCTTTTTGCAATTTCCGTAATTCTTTACAAGATCGGAGTGAAGGAGCTCTCATTCTGGCAATCGTTACCCTACGAGAGCCTTGGAACCATGTTATGCTCTATTGCCATAATTATTTTTGGCAATAAATGGAAATTATTTAAAATCCAAACAAAAAAAATTATCTCCAAAAAAAAGATTTATTTATATTTATCGATTAACGAGTGCATGTATGTTTTTTCCAGATATTTTTATTACTTTGCACTCACCCTTATTACTGCAAGCTTGACCAGCATAACCCAAGGATTCCAACCATTTTTTACTTTATTATTCGGCGTGCTCTTAACAATATTTTTCCCAAAAATAATCAAGGAGAGTACAATAGGCAAATACATTTTTTTAAAAATCTCTTGCATTGCCATGATTTTTGTTTTGAT
>CAZKLH010000043.1:0-2873 GCA_964553595.1 uncultured Gammaproteobacteria bacterium
TATAAATCTTCTGTAAATGTTTACATTCACAAACAGTCACCAGAAATTGCTGTAGGAGTCAAAAATAAAGGCGCAGGAGATCAAGGAATTATGTTTGGTTTTGCATGCACAGAAACCCCACAGCTTATGCCACTCCCCATATCCCTAGCACATACACTGGCTCAAAAAATCGACGAAACCAGGGAGACAAAAATGCTCAATTATTTAAAACCAGATGGTAAAACTCAGGTGACAGTCGCATATAAAAACGGGGTGCCATACAGAGTAACAAAAGTGGTTATTGCTGTTCCTCATAGCAAAAACATTTCTTTGGAAGAAGTAAAACAGGATGTGTATGAAAAAATAATTGTGCCGGCTCTGGCTAATTATGATTTTACAATATCTATAGAAAACGTAGTTGTAAACGGAACGGGCATTTGGCATCATGGTGGACCATCGGCAGATTGCGGCGTTACTGGAAGAAAAATTGTTGTTGATACATATGGTGGATATGCTCGCGTCGGGGGTGGAGCATTTTCTGGTAAAGATCCGTCGAAAGTGGACAGAAGTGGTGCGTATGCTGCAAGATTTATTGCAAAAAACATCGTTGCCAACAAACTGGCTAAAATGGCAGAAATCCGCCTAGCATTTTGCATCGGCGAAAAAAAACCACTCATGCAAGAAATAGAAACATTTGGAACAGAAAGCACTAAAAAACGCGTAATTAATGACTTTGCAAACAAAATATTAGATACATCGGTTTTTGGCATTATCGAAGGACTTAGTCTGCTTCGACCAATTTATTTGCCTACCGCAACGTATGGTCATTTTGGCCGTGATATTTTCCCCTGGGAAAAGGTTTTGTAATGCCTGACTCCTCCTCTCTATGTCAAGAAACTAACTTATAGGCTCTATTTAGCTCGGAAATGCAATCTAAGCAGTAATTTTGGGCCTTGGAATAGAAGGTTCGATTTTGTTATAATCCGCGCATGATTCGAGAAAAAGCTATTTTTATCATTCCTGGATATAACCACCTCCCTACCGGTAGTGCTTATAGAAAAATCGCAACCATGCTGCAAAACGAGGGATACCAACCAATTCTCGTGAAGATTCCTTGGACAAAGACAACAATTTCACAAAACACCGATTATTTCTTAAAGAAATATAAAAAAATAAACGCGAAGAAAAAATATATTCTTGGATTTTCACTCGGAGCAATGATTGCTTTTGTCGCTTCGACAAAAGTAACAGCATATGGATTAATACTTTGTTCTTTGTCTCCCTTTTTTAATGAAGACTTACTAAAAATAAATACCAAAAGAATTTCTCCCATACAACTGCGGCGACATCAGGATTTTTTAACACTTCACTGCAGTACATTATCTAAAAAAATAAAAGCCAAACAAATTCTTATGATATACGGAAGAGAAGAAGAAAAATCACTCATTAAAAGAGTAAAAGAGACATATCGCCAACTTTCTTCAAAAAATAAATATTTAATTCCTGTAGATCAAACAGAACACAACATAGGAGACAAAAGATATTTATATAAAATCCGCCAACTGGCAAAAACTTTAAACTAAAAATTTATTTCCTCGAAAACATAATCTATTTTAGTAGTTGACAAGAGAAAGATACTCTTTGATACTCAATAGATATAATGGATTATTCTGCAATAAATAAAAAATGGTGGAATGACGTTGCTCCTATTCACGCCTCTTCAAAATTATACGATCTTGCCAGTTTTAAGAAAGGAAAAAGTAGTTTACAGTCTATAGAAACGCAGGAGGTTGGAAATGTGAAAGGAAAAACCATGCTCCATCTGCTTTGTCATTTTGGCATGGATACATTATCCTTTGCAAGAAAAGGTGCAATTGTTACCGGCGTTGATTTATCAGACAAGTCTATAGTACTCGCAAAAAAGTTAAGCAAAGAAATTAACATTCCGGCAAAATTTATTTGTTCTGATGTGTATGATTTGCCAAAAGTTTTGGACGAAAAATTTGACATTATTTTTACCTCATATGGTGTCCTTTGTTGGTTATCAAATATAAACAAATGGGCGAAGATAATAAACCATTTTCTCAAAGAGGGCGGAATGTTTTATATTGCAGAACTTCATCCCTTTACCAACATGTTTAGTGCTGATTTTAAAATGGAATATAATTATTTTTCTAAAAAACCATTTGTCGATGATTCCGCAGGTACCTACACAGACTGGAATGCGGACATTAAAGGATCAACATATATTTGGGACCACACAATAAGCGATGTGATAAATGCACTTATTCAGCAAGGATTAAAAATAGAATATGTTCATGAATTTCCTTTTACTATATATGATCAATTTCCAGGATTTATGCAAAAAAACAAAAAAGGGCAGTTCGTTTTAAAAAATAAAGATATGCAAATACCCCTCTTATTTTCTCTGAAAGCAACAAAATAATTATCTCGCATTATTTTTGCTATACTCCAAATATGCATATAGATACTTTCTCTTCAAACCAACAAAACCAAATCAAAAATTTCATTCTCGACGCTTGGAAAGAATTCGGATTGATTTATGTACGAGAATTTGATTTTGATTTAGATAATATCGAGGATTTCTACATAAAACCAGGCGGAGCATTTTATGTGTTAAGCGATGGAGATAAAATTCTAGGAACAATAGGAATAATTAATAGACATAATGGCATTGTTGAATTAAGAAGATTTTTTGTCCATAAAGATTTTCGTGGAAAAGGACATGGAACCGAATTACTAAACAAGATTATAAAGTTCTGCAAAGAAAATGGATTTAAAAAAATCGCATTTGAAACTGGGAAAGAATTTAAACAAGGACATAAATTTTATAAGAAGCAAGGTTTTAAAATAATTAATGAGGATGATAAAAA
>CAZKLH010000043.1:2883-8183 GCA_964553595.1 uncultured Gammaproteobacteria bacterium
TGATAAAAACTATTATATTGAACTGCAAATATGAAAATTTCACCTTTTTTCTCCAACGCAAGACTAGCTTTTTCGCTGCATAAAAAAGGACTATTACACAAATCGCCTCCTTCTCATTGGAAGAAGGGAGAAAAAGGATCCGTTATATTACTTCCTGGTTTTGGAGAACCCTGGACATTTCTGCAAACAATTGCAGAAGATTTAAATAAACTTGGGTATGCAATTCATGTAGAACAAAAACTCACATACAATTTTCACTCCTTAGAAAAATCAGTTTTTCTTTTGAAAACTTATATTGAAGAACAAAAACTAAAAAATGTTATTCTGCTTTCTCACAGTAAAGGAGGGCTAATTGCAAAACAATACATGGATACCTTTACAGACAATAACATTTCGCTGTCTATTAGTATCGCCACTCCTTACCACGGAACACCTCTTGCATATCTTTGGATCTTTTCATTAAAAGAGCTTACGCCAAATTCTCAAGCAATAAAGCAGATTTTGAACAACACAAAAAACAATCACAAAATTTTAAATATCTATGCAAAAGTTGACAGTATTATCGCATCTTCGAAAAAACCTGTCTTACAAGGGGCAGAAAATATACTCATCGATGTTATTGGCCACACAAACATTTTGGAACACAAACAAACCCATGCCACTATTCGTACATTTCTAAAAACAAGAAGGATGTAAAAGTCTCCATCCAGCAATTCAACTTCTGGATTTCACTCAAAGACATGGTGTCAATAATTTTTTATTTGTCTTTTAAAGTCTTTGTTAAATCTTCTTGATATCCGATATGAATCCAGGGCAATTGATAATAACTGCCAACAAGAGGTCTTCCTTCATGAAGCATTCGTACGAACACAGGCTCAGGGCCTTGTTTTATTTTAACTGGATGCTCCTCAATTTGACTAAAAAGTCTTTGATCGCTCGCATAAACAGTTACGTCACGCAAATGATCTCTGCCTAGATTCTCAGGCGTAGGAGTAGTAAATTCAATAATTTTGGCACCTTCAACCTTTGCTACAGCATGTGTGGCGATGACATCAACATCAGGAGAGAGACAAATGGATACATCTGCTCTCGAATTCTCAAACAACTCCATAACATCTTGATATGCTGAAGGATAAGCTATAACGTCTCCAGGTAATGAGACGAATTGTCCTTTAATAAGTGGTCTTGCGTTCAGATATGCTCTGCACATGCCGCCCTGCGCATCATCTGGTACATAAGTGACCGTTACCATATTTGGTTTATTTGCATCAACAAATTCTTTCACTTTATCTGCATAATACCCAATGGCAATTTTAACATCAACAGAGCCAAATGCCTGAACTAAAGATTCAAGAACATGTAACAACGCAGGTTTCTCGTCGATATTTAACAGGCATTTTTGCGTATCTTTTGCTAACTCACCCATTCGAGATCCAGAACCTCCTGCAAGAATTAATGCCTCAACGCTGCGATTCATAAAGATGCACCTACAACTTTTGATTGGTAGATAGGTGTTTCATCTGCTTCTTCTCTCCTTCTACCTCTCATAAAAATATCTGCCTCCTCATATTCCTCAGGAGTCCCAACGTTAAAGTAACTAATACCATAGTTTACGTACGCGTTTAGCTGTCCTGCATCACAGAGAGGATCGATAATGCCTCCCCAATCGCCATTATGATTTGGATCAAAAAAATCCATAGCTCTTTTATCAATTATCATAAATCCTGTATTTACTAGACCAACATCATCAGGCTTATTTCTAAATTCATCAGGCTTAAGTTTTGTTCTTAAAACATGACCATCTCTTTCTCGAACTGCCAAAACTCTGTGTCTAAAAAGATTATTTGACGAGGTTGCAACAATAGTCGCAGTTACTCCTGATCTTTCATGAAAGCGAATTATATCATTTAAATTAATGCCTGTGCGTATCTCATCTGTATTGCAAGCAACCATTCTGTCTTCTTCCACATGTTTTGACGCAGATGTAATCGCAGCTAAAACACCGGGGACCTGTTGTTCTGAAAATGAAACCGCATGAGGAAGAGCTTGCTCGTTTACCCAACGCCTAATCTGATCGGCTTGATTGTCTACTGCGAAAACAAGCCTCTTCACAATCGATGGATCCAAAATATCTGTACTGTAGCGTATGAGTTCTTTCCCACCAATCCTAAAAAGAGGTTTTGGAATTTTCCCCTCCGTAAGAGATAACAATCGAACCCCTCTTCCTCCACATGGAAGTATACTGCCATGTGGAATAACTCTCTCTAACATACTGAGGTAATTTGCGAACTTAGTATATATCTTGGCTGTAAATAATTCAAACTTTATACTTAAGTAGCAATATTTTCTTCTCGACTCATTGCTTTGTAGAAAATTACTGCATCTCTTCGCTTTTTCCAAAAATGGTAGAATACAAGCATGTTAGTCGACAATGTCACTTTATATGTAAAAGCGGGTAATGGCGGCAATGGCTCGGCATCGTTTTTAAGAAACGGTCAAACAGCCAAGGGTGGACCAAATGGCGGCAATGGCGGAAACGGTGGCGACATCTATTTTTTAGGATCGCATAATACAAACGATCTTGCGCAATTTCGCTTTCAAAAAAAAATTGTTGCAGAAGATGGCGTTTCTGGTAAACCAAAAAATCTGTTTGGTAAAAACGCGCCTGATAAAATCGTATACGTCCCTCTTGGCACACGAGTCACAGACACAAATACAAATAACTCGTTTGAGATTACAAATACCAAAACTCCTATATTGGTGGCAAAGGGGGGCAAAGGAGGGAGAGGCAACAATGAATTTAAATCAGCCACAAATCAAACGCCGCTCTATGCAGAAAAAGGTACGATTGGTGAAGAAAAAACATTACTTTTAGAACTTCGACTCATTGCAGATGTCGGGCTAATCGGTTTGCCAAATGCTGGAAAAAGCAGCCTACTGGCCGTATTAACCCACGCAACGCCAAAAATAGGAGATTATCCATTTACAACACTTGAACCCAACATCGGAATGCTGAATAACCATGCGATTGCCGACATCCCAGGGCTTATTGAAGGGGCATCGGGTGGAAAAGGGCTGGGAATCACATTCTTAAAACATATAGAAAAAACAAGAATATTAGTCCATTGTATAGAACCAACAGACGACGATATAAAAAAAACATACGAAACGGTTCGTAATGAGTGCAAAACCTATAATGTTTCGTTATTAGACAAGCCCGAAATTATCGTACTTACCAAAGCAGATACCGTGTCCGAAACAACACTAAAGAAAAATCTAAAAATGTTCAAAAAAATGGGAAAAACAGTCTTGCAATGCTCAATTTACGACGAAAAAAGCATCGAAACACTAAAGGAAAAGATCGAAAATTCACTCTAACTACGCAAGATTCCTCGTGCAAAACAAGGGTATTTGTGCTATACTACACATATACACAAACCAGTTTTTTATACAACAGGATTCCTTTTTCATTTAGAAAGTCAACAAATTCTTCTACACCAACTTCGTGTGGAAAATGACACTACATCTTCTCCGTGGGCAATGTTTGGAGAAGAAAATAATAAAGGAGAAGAAGGAGCTGCGGCATTCCAGAGAATTATCAAGGCTATATTAGGCATAAAACTCCCAAAAGAAAGCATTTTCCCAGTCTATAATTACTATCACGATCTCCATAAACGGACTCACTATGTATACTACGCCCAGGTCAAAAAGATGCAAAAATACCAATCGAAGAAAGCTACTCTTTCGTGGTTTACCTTTAAACAAACGATAAAGCTCCCTTTTGTTGGGCAAACCAAACAAGATATTATCATTGCACAGCGAGTAATCGAGGCGAAAGAGCGGGAAAAACTGCTTCCCAAGGTAGAATTAGCCATAAAATGACATATCCTATAGCTATTTGACTTTTGCAATACTCTCTGATATACTATACGATATAAATGGCAGATTGAAGCAATATATCTGCTTAATTTAGAAAACGTTTTGATTAGACCATAAAGATAATAAAGACTACTTTTTTTCCACTTTGTATCTTTTCCTACTCAGACTCACTTCTTATTTAGGCAGGTTTATTTCTTCAACAACATTTTTATAACACCTATGTACAGAAATTTTCAAAGAACATCAAAACACAGCGGTAACTCTCCCCGTTTTCAAAGAAGTTCTTTTCGTGGAAAACGACCAATGCGCTCGTTTAATCCAAATGATTTGATACATAATTTGCCAGAAAAGAAAGAAACAATCGCGTATGCCACAGTACATGCATTTGCAGATTTTCAAGTTTCAGACATAATAAAACAAAATATTGCCCAAAGGAAATATCTCCAGCCAACTCCAATTCAAGATCAAGCAATTCCACATATTTTGGAAGGACGAGATCTTATTGGTATCGCAAATACGGGAACTGGGAAAACCGCTGCGTTTTTGATTCCCCTCATTAATAAAGTACTCAATAACAGAGCAGAAAAAGTATTAATTGTAGCTCCGACCCGAGAACTTGCAGTACAAATTCGTGATGAATTTTTTGCCTTTGCAAAGGGTCTGAACATGTATTCTGTGCTTTGTATTGGTGGATCAAGCATGTTTCACCAACGACAAGATCTGCGACGACAATATAACTTTATTATTGGAACACCAGGGAGAATAAAAGATTTGATTGACGAAAAAAACATTAGCTTACTGGATTTTCATTCAGTCGTACTTGATGAAGCAGATCATATGGTAGACATTGGTTTTATTCACGACATAACGTATATTGTCTCGCTTCTTCCAAAAAATCGACAATCACTTTTTTTCTCAGCAACTATTGATGGGAAAGTTAGAGGAGTTTTGCAAAAATTTGTACAAAATCCAATTACTGTGTCTGTAAAAACACAAGATACAGCCGAAAACGTAGAACAAACAGTTATTAAAACTATTGACCGTGATAAAAAAGTCGACCAACTGCATAATCTCTTAAAACAAAAAGACTACGCAAAAGTCCTGATTTTTGGCCGGACAAAATGGGGTGTACAAAAACTTTCAGACGAACTGGTAAGAAGAGGAATTAGAGCAGACGCAATTCATGGCAATAAGAGACAAAATCAACGACAAAAAACCCTTGATAGATTTAAAAGAAATGAAATACAAGTACTACTTGCAACCGATGTTGCGTCGCGAGGATTGGATATTCCAAATGTAAGCCATGTTATAAACTATGATATGCCAGAATCCTACGAAGCATACATTCATAGAATCGGCAGAACAGGCAGAGCCGATAAAAAAGGCTTTGCCCTCACTTTGGTTGAGTAATAGGAAGCTTA
>CAZKLH010000044.1:0-8021 GCA_964553595.1 uncultured Gammaproteobacteria bacterium
AGATCTTTTAATAATTCTAAAAGCCCAACTCTTCTTGAAACACGAAGCTCTGCCAGTCCAAATTTTGTAAGAGTTCTATTTGCGCCAATAAGAGGAACCAAATCGGCAATCGTTGCAAGAGCCACGAGTTCTAAATGATTTTGTTTTACATTGAATTTCTGTGCTATTACCCAAGCCACTCCGGTGCCACACAATTTTGTTGTATGCACAATCGCATATGCTTTTGGGAGTTTTTTTGACCCGCCAGCTGGAGGAGTGTGATGATCGGTAATAATAACATCTATCCCTTTTTTATTTGCAAAATCAACTGCATCGTTTGCAACGATACCATTGTCAACGGTGATTATTAATGATGGATTCTTCACAAACTCAGAGTCTTGAAGCGCTTTAATCGAAAGCCCATACCCTTCGTCTATTCGATGTGGAATATAAGGAGTAACATTCGCTCCCAAGGAATGGAGCGTTTCCCAGAGAATTGCAGCTCCACAAATACCATCAACATCATAATCGCCAAACACCACAATTTGCTGTTTTTTTGCAATCGCAACCTTTATTCTCTTCATTGCTTTGCCCAGCTGCACAGAATCGATACCAACAAATGCAGGAGTTATTGAATTCAATTGGGGATGCAAAAAATCTTCACGCTCTTTTTTTGTTTTAATTCCTCGATTGTTTAAAAGAAGCTGTATTATGTGTTCTGTATTGGATTCAACTGGAGGTTTGCTCTGTTGGACGATTTCCCATTTCTTCGTACCTTTCATAGTAATTTGCTATACTATAGCAAACAGACTTTGATTTGCATACAACAAGAATGAAAATAGATATTCCACAAAATATCCTAAGTGTTTATAAAACCCTTACAGACAGTGGATTCTCGACCTACCTCGTTGGAGGATGTGTTCGGAATATGCTTTTGGGAAAGCCAATAAAAGATTGGGATCTTACGACAAAAGCGACACCAGAGCAAATATTGCATTTATTTCCAAATGGTTTCTACGATAATTCTTTTGGAACAGTTGGGATACCAATTGAAAAAAATGAAACAAAAACTATCGTTGAGATAACAACATTTCGAACCGAAGAAGGATATTCCGATAAGAGAAGACCAGATAAGGTTGTTTGGGGCAAAACAATCGAAGACGACTTGTCGCGTCGGGATTTTACTATGAATGCAATCGCTCTAAAATTTTCTGATTCAAAAAAAACTGCTGATTACGAAATTATTGATCCATATAATGGACAACAAGATATTTCTCAAAAACTTATTCGAGCGGTTGGCGATCCAAAGATTCGTTTTAAAGAAGATGCGTTGCGACTGCTGCGAGCGGTTCGATTAGCAACCGTTTACTCGTTTACCATCGAAGAACAAACGTGGAACGAATTAGTTGCTGATGCTTCTCTTTTATCTCATGTGTCAGGAGAAAGAATTCGAGACGAGCTTTTTAAAATCCTTGCAAGCGATTATCCATATGATGGTGTTATGCTTTTAAAAAATGCCAGATTACTAGAGTGTGTTTTCCCCGAATTACTCGAAGGCATAGGGATTTCTCAGGCAAGACCTGGACGTCATCATACAACTGATGTCTTTACCCACAACGTCCTTTCTTTAAAATATTGTCCATCTGTTGATCCTCTTGTTCGACTCGCAACACTACTCCATGATGCTGGGAAACCAAAAGTTGCTTCAACCGATGGGCAAGGGCTTATTGTTTTTCATAACCACGAGATTGTTGGCGCAAAGATTGCAGAAAAAATTTGCGACAGATTGCGGCTTTCAAAAAAAGATAGCGAAAAAATTGTAACACTTATCAGATGGCATATGTTTACCGTTGATGAAAAAATCACCGATGCCGCTGTACGAAGATTTATACGACACGTTGGAGTCGAAAATGTTAAAGATATGATGGACCTTCGAATTGGCGACAGGTTGGGGGGTGGAACACAGACTGCCGAAAGCTGGCGTCTTAAACTATTTAAAAAACGATTAGAAGAACAGCTCAAACCAGCACCTTTCTCCATTAACGATCTTGCAGTCGATGGAAATGATGTAATGAAAGAGCTCAATCTCCCACCCGGAAAAAAAATCGGTAAAATTCTTGAAGAGATCTTCCTGGAAGTTGACGAAGATTTGTCAAAAAACAACAGAGAGTATCTCTTGCAACAAATCCATGCTATTGGAAAAAATCAGAACGAATAAATCCTTTACGTATGAACAAAAAAGGACTATTCATAACAATCCTTATCTGCATAATATTCTTTATTGCCTACGCAACTTTATCACTCATCAAGCACAACCATTTTCTTTCTGGCTACGACCTAGGCGTAGATGATCAAGCAGTTTGGAAATATAGTCAATTTAAAAACCCTATTACAACCTCACACGCATACTACGACACATCTGTATTATCCGATCACGTCGAATTTATTTATATTCTGCTTGCTCCATTCTATTGGATATACAGTAGTGTAAAAACGCTCCTTGTTCTTCAAGTATTTTTTATTTGTATGTCAGGAATTCCCATTTTTTTGCTTGCTCAAAAAAAAGGATTATCAACTTTGTTATCAGCTATATCTGTTTGTAGTTATCTTTCTTTTTATGGCATACAAAATGCAATATGGAATGACGTCCATAGCATCGTTTTTGGAGTCAGTTTTTTAGCATGGTTTCTCTACTTCTTAGAAATAAATAGAACACGCTTTATCCTTCTTTTTTTCTTCTTAGCAATTCTCTGCAAAGAAGATGTTGCATATCTTATAGTGATTATCAGTTTTGTTTCATTTATCACAACACGTCGAAAGATCAATCTCGCTATTATGACAATAGCAATTGTATATCTCTCGTCAATATTTTTAATTTATTTTCCTCATTTCACTCGAGATGGATATAGGTTTTCAAATCCACATGGTCTTCTTTCGGATATAAATTTTTCTTATTTATATGACAGTGCGAGCAAACGAAACGTCTATATATACAGCCTTGGTTGGTTTGGTTTTTTACCAATATTTGCCCCTTTTTATCTTATCCCTGCAGCAAGCGATATATTCCATTATTTTGTTTTAGGGCACAACGCATCGGGAGCTCAGGGCATTTTCTCACACTATCAAAGCTCACTAGCGCTTTTTTTAGTTTGGCCAACAATAATTTTTTTAGCAAAACAAAAAAGATTCAAAAATCTATTGCCAATATACCTGATTTTTTGCATGCTATCGTTGCAATATGTGATGCACTTACCGCTAGCCTATCTCGTCAAATCATGGTTTTGGCAAGAACCAAAAAGCAGACAAGATATCGAACGTGTCATTTTACATCTTCCACCAAATGCTTCTGTTGTCTCACAAAATAATATTACCCCACATATCACCCATCGAGACGAAATCTATACTCTTTGGCCAACAACAAAAGAATTTACCAATGGCAGTCCTTGCAACAAAAAAACATGCGAATGGTTTCGCTGGGGAGGAAACCCGTCTTACCTTATTGTTGACACCTCATCCAATTGGGATATTCGACATTTCCTCGCAAACCGAGAAGATTTTATTGAAGGACTGCACAATCTAGAAATAAAAAAAATAATTAAAATAGTTTATTATTCAAATTCTGCCGCTTTATACAAAGTCCTTCATAATCCATAGCCTTCTTTTTGAGCATAAACCATTGCGATGCCCTAGTAAAAAAGGTATACTTTATTTGTGCAAAATCCAATTCTTAATGTAAAAAAATTAACAAAAAGATACGGCACAACAACCAATGGTTACTGCGCTGTCGATTCAATTTCTTTTTCTGTAAATCAGGGAGAAGTTCTCGGATTACTTGGCCCAAATGGGGCTGGAAAAACAACGACAATTCACATGCTTTTAGGGCTGACCACTCCAACCGGTGGAAACATAGAATACTTTGGAAAAGATTTTTTTACTCATCGCCAATATTGCCTACAACGACTAAATTTTGCGTCTGCATTCAACACATTGCAAGGAAGAATAAGCGTTTGGGAAAATCTTTTGGTTTTCGCAAAACTTTATGACGTAAAAAATCCAGAGAAAAAAATTAAAGATCTTATAGAATATTTCGAGATAGGTGAACTAATTTCAAGCCGGTATTGGGACATTTCTGCAGGGCAAAAAACCAGAGTAAATATTATAAAATCTCTCCTTAATGATCCCGAGTTGATTTTGATGGATGAACCAACTGCATCATTGGATCCAGATATTGCCGACAAAACACTATCGTTAATTGAAACATTAAAAACATCAAAAAAAATATCTATTCTTTATACGAGTCACAACATGGATGAGATCACACGCATTTGCGACCAGGTCATTTTTTTAGATCATGGAAAAATTGTCGCTCAAGATTCTCCTCTTAATCTTACAAAAAAAATTGGCAAAGCCAAACTGCAATTAACGTTTGATGGCGACAAACAAATTGTAGAAAACTATCTCAAAGAACAAAAACAAACATATAATTTTATTAATAAATACATTGTTGCAATAGACTCCGAAGAAAAGCTTATTCCCAGTTTAATTTTTGGCATCAGTAAAGCGAATGTATGGATTACCGATATTGAAGTAAAAAAACCAACGCTCGAAGATTTCTTTTTACAAATTGCAAGAGGAGAAAATTATGTCGCTTAGCAGAATTCAGGGGCTCATGCTACAAGAGCTCTATATAACAAAACATTCACTTGAGGTGGTTGTCGATTTGTTCTACTTTTCTGTTATATCAATCATTGTTTTTGGATTTTTTTCTACATTTTTATCATCGACAGCAAACAGCTCCGCAGCACATTACTTTCTTATTGGAACAATACTATGGGAAATAGTAAGAATTTCTCAATACTCTATATCTGTTGGAGGGTTATGGAATATCTGGTCAAGAAATTTAAGCAATATGTTTGTCGCTCCATTGTCTCTTACTGAATATCTCACCGCAGCAATGATTTCTGGAGCAATAAAAGCTCTTATTACATTTTTCCTTATTTCTGTTATCGCGTTATACTTGTATAACTTTAATATTTTCACATTGGGATTTGCTAATTTATCTCTGTTTTTTTTAAACCTTATGTTCTTTGCTTGGTCAATTGGAATAATCGTTCTTGCGATTATTTTTCGCTATGGCACACGCATTCAAGCATTGGCTTGGGGATTAATATTTATTTTTCAACCACTCTCTGCAACTTTTTTTCCTGTAAGTATACTTCCAGCCCCTCTTCAGACGGTTGCTTATTTATTTCCTTCAACACATGTCTTTGAGGCAGCAAGGGCTTCCCTAACAAACCCTTCTATTGATTGGGCACAAAGCGGCATCGCATTTTTAGAAAACATTATCTATTTTCTTTTATCACTGTGGATATTTAATGCAATGTATAACAAATCAAAAGAAACAGGACAGTTTGCAAGAAATGAGGGATAATATTCTGCTATACTATAACGTATGTTAAAACAAAACCTGCAGGAAGAATTAAAACAGGCAATGCTTGGAAAAAAAGACCTGGAGAAATCTGTTCTACGTTTATTGCTTTCTGCAATTGGATATTATGAAATCCAAAAAGGTGGGGCTGGCTATAGTGCATCCGATGAAGATGTTTTATTGGTAATCGAAAAACAGGCAAAACAAAGAAGAGAATCTATCGAACAATTTACGACTGCTGGAAGAAAAGACCTTGCAGACAAAGAAGCAAAAGAATTAGAAATATTACAAACATATTTACCAAGGCAGCTGAACAACGAGGAGATACAAATACTCGTTGACGAAGCAGTTAAACAAACTGGTGCAACAACGATGCAGGACATCGGAAAAGTAATGGGAGCTTTAATGCCAAAGACAAAAGGAAAAGCAGACGGAGCAGTTGTAAGTAAATTAGTAAAAGAAGCCCTTTCTACCTCGTGACTTTTTTTTGAGCAAACTCATGCCACACAACCAGAAGTGGCGCAGCGTTAAAAATAGAAGAATATGTTCCACTGGTTACTCCTATCAAAAGCGCAACGACAAACCACCGGATACTTTCTCCTCCAAATAAAAGAAGTGTTAATAACACCAAGAAAACTGTTAATGATGTATTCAACGACCTTCCAAGCGTTTGCAGAATCGATTCGTTAACAACATAAGAAAAAGAGGCTCCAGGCATCCTTCGGAGATTCTCTCGTATTCGATCGAATACAACAATTGTATCGTGCACAGAAAATCCAATAACAGTAAGGACTGCCGTTACAAATAAACTATCAACCTCAACATGAAAGAAATGTCCTAAAATAGAAAAAATTCCAACGACAACTAACACATCATGAATCAATGCAACAATTGCAGAAATTCCAAATCGAAAACTGTTTGCTGGTTTTGGTATTTTTCGAAATGACCATGCAATATATACTACAATTAAAACTGAAGCAACAAGAAGAGATTTAAATGCATTAAGCGTAATTTCTTTTCCAATAACAGGTCCTATTGTTTCAAAACTTACTTCTTTTACTGTACCAAACTGATTTGTGAGCGCTCCAATAATTTTTTGATGAGTTTTTTGGTCGAGAGGTTTTGTTCGAATAGTAAATGCGTTTCCGGATGATTTCTGAATAGAACCAACAGAAATTCCTTGAGCAGCAATTACATCTTTAATCGTTTGATTAGAATTTTGATCTACAAATTTTGAACTCTGAATTTGAAGTCTACTTCCTCCGGTAAAATCTATCGAAAGATTAAGCCCGAATAAAAATAACGAAACAAGACCGGGGATAATCACGACAAGAGAAAAGACAAAATAGAAATATTTTTTTCCAATAATATCCATATCTATTTATAAACCATTCTTAAGAATGTCCTCGTCACAACAATAGCCGAAAACATAGAAATCAAAACACCAATAGCCAATGTTACTGCAAATCCTCGAACAATTCCTGTGCCAAAATAATACAAAATACAACTTGTAATAATACTTGAAACATTCGAATCTCGTATCGAAGCCCACGCCCGACTAAATCCCAATTCTATCGCAACATCCTGCGTTTTTCCACGACGTAATTCCTCCCGCATTCTTTCGAATATCAAAATATTCGCGTCAACTGCCATACCAATCGAAAGAATAAATCCTGCAATACCAGCAAGCGTTAGAGTTATTGGAATAAGTTTAAAAATTGCCAAAACAAAAACTGTATAAAGAACTAAGGCAAAACTCGCTATCACACCAAGCCTTCCATAAAGTGTGATCATAAAAATAACAATAATAATAAATCCTATGAGCCCAGCAAACAAACTTTTGTTAAGAGACGCGATTCCAAGCGATGCCTCAATAGTATTCTCTTGCAATACAGACAGTGGCACAGGCAATGCGCCTGCATTAAGCTGCACACTTATTGCCTTTGCTGCATCTGTTGTAAATCCACCAGTAATAACTGCATTGCCACCACTAATAACTTGGTTTACTTGTGGCGCTTCGACAATTTGATTATCCAAAACAATGGAAACACGTTTGTTCACGTTTCTTTGAGTGATTGCTTCAAATTTTTTTGCGCCATCACTAGTAAATACAAGATTCACTTGTGGTGATCCAGTGTTCGAATCGAACGTCACGCTTGTTTGCTGCAAATCATTACCTGTTAAATTGGTTTTATGAGGATTGGTGTATAAAGTAGTCATTCCCAATGGAAGTGTCGAGGCGCTTGACGACGCAAGTTTTGCAGAACCGCTGGCACCCTCTTCCCAAAACGTAAGCTGGGCAGTAGTTCCAATGAGCTGCACTGCCTGATTAACATCTGAAACTCCCGGCAATTCAACAATAATCCGGTAATCATTTGTTCCAACAGCGGTTTGCACGACCGGTTCTGAAACACCAAAAAAATTAACTCGCCGCTCTATAACTGTTTTTGCAGATTCCAACGCGTCCAATCGCTGATTGACTCCAATTCCCTTCATATCTGCCTTTAACGTAATACTCGTTCCGCCTTCGAGATCCAATCCTTTTTTAAAAGATAGATCTCTTTGTACGTGAATTGGTCCAAAGAAAAAATTTGGATTAAATCATTGTATGGAA
>CAZKLH010000045.1:0-8008 GCA_964553595.1 uncultured Gammaproteobacteria bacterium
TAGCACCATTTTTGCTTATGTTGCCGATATAACAGAACCAAAAGATCGCGGCAAGTATTACGGAATGATTGGAGCAACCATTGGATTTGGATTTATGATTGGCCCAACTCTTGGCGGGTTGCTGTCTCACTTTGGCTTGTCTGCACCATTGTATTTTGCAGCAGGAATTACACTTCTGAACATGAGTTTTGGTTATTTTGTTTTGCCAGAAAGCCTTGGTAAAGAAAATAGAATCAAAAACTTTACGCTCACCCATTTAAACCCAATTGGAGAATTGCAAAGAGTGCTGCGGCAAACGCATATCAGAACGCTATTAACAGTTGGTGCGTATTATTATCTTCCGTTTGCATTAATGTCTGGAATTATGTCGGTGTATTACAAAGACGTTTTGCACTGGACACCAAGCAATATTGGATTTGTCTTTTTAATCCTTGGCATCGGAGATATGTTTACGCAAGGATTTTTGTCGGGGAAGCTATTACCAAAATTTGGAGAAATCAAATTAGTTACTGCTGGATTTTTGCTCACAAGCCTTGCATTTGCAACGATTGCATTTCTCCCCTACTACCCGTTTTCAGTGTTAGTATATGTGTACATTTTGATTTACGCTTTAGGAAGTGGATTGTTTGAACCATCTTTTAGCGCATTAGTTTCTCACAGTGCAGCGCCGCAAGAGCAAGGAAGAGTTCAAGGAGCTACCCAATCAATGGAATCGATTGCAAGAATAATTGGTCCATTGCTTGCTGCTTTTGTGTATCAATTTTCTCAAAACTTTCCGTTTGCGATTGGGGGTATCTTGTCGATACTTGGAGTATTCTACTTATCGCAACACAAATCAAAAATCAAGAGGATCGAGTGAATCTACAATCACATTTACTCAAACGAGGAATCTTCAGATAGGCTAGTTGTCTCTTCGCTTGAAATTTCTGCCATTGAACGCTTGGACACCGCAGAAAAATCGTAAGCATTTGCATCGTACCCTTCTTTTACATATTTATCTTTATGTTTTATAAGAAGCCAAGAATTTTTCGGACCAAATCCTCTGGTTTTCACCAATGCAAACGAACCTTTTAGCTTTTTCCCTTGTAATGCAAATTTTATTTCACCTTTCTTTAATCCTTCTTGCATTACTCTCTCCCCTTCTTTTTTCTCCGTAACCGTTTTTCGAACACCTTTTGCAATTTCAACTTCTGGAATATAGGTTCCTTCATCCCAAATCATCACAGCACCTGCACCATAACTGCCTTGAGGAATATTCCCCTCAAAAGTTCGATACGAGAGAGCGTGATCGGGCGTTTGCATGGCAAGACGCTTGACTGTATTATCAAGGGTCGGACCTTTTGGAATAGCCCACGATGGCATGATCTGCCGGCCCACTTGCAAACGAAAATCATAATGCATTCTTGTTGCTGCGTGCTTTTGTATAACAAAAACAGGCAGATCAGATTTTTCTTTACTCATATCAAGCTGTTTCATTACTAAAAGTATACCAAAAATAGAATCATTTGACATATTATCTCCATCGTCATACGATAAGAATAAGTACTCATTGGCAAAGTTCAACGTCAGATTGAAAATCAGGAATTAATCTAATTCGGTGAAAAAAAGACTCTATCAGCATATAATAAAAAGTAATACCGTTGAGACGATTTTGCTCAACCTGATTATTGCCGCAGCTTATATCGTCTTTGGCAAATTAGGGCTTACTTTTGCCTCTATAAACCCAAGTTCCACAGCCATCTGGCCACCAACTGGCATTGCCCTTGCGATGCTTCTGTTTTTTGGTAATCGAATTGCCCCTGCACTTTTTATTGGGGCCTTTCTTGTTAACCTCACAACCTCCGGAACTATTATTACTTCCATTTATATCGCTTTAGGAAATACGCTGGAAGGACTCGTTGGCTCGTATCTTGTTAAAAAATTTGCCAATGGAATAGATGCATTCGAAACGATCTCTACTATGTTCAAATTTATTTTCTGGTCTGCGATTGTCAGCACAATGGTCAGCGCGACTATCGGCGTCGCAACACTTATTCTTGGCGGACTCGCAACGCCCTCTCAAGGTGCAGCAATCTGGTTTACCTGGTGGCTAGGAGACATGGGCGGAAATATTATCATTGCTCCTCTCTTGTTGGTGTGGAAACAAAATCTGTCGATTCATTTTACATACAAAAAGACATTTCATTTCCTTCTTGTCCTTGTTTGTCTTTTTTTAATTACCATCATTGTCTTTAGCGGCATACTCCCATATGCCTATCTTTGTATTCCTCTCGCAGTCTGGATCGCTTTGAAATTTGAACAAAAAGGAGCAACAGCAATAACTATCATTGTCACAGTAATTGCTATTTTTTATACCCTCCATGGACAAGGACCGTTTTCAAAAGAACAATCTCTCAATCAGTCGCTTCTTTTATTGCAAATGTTTCTTGATATCTTTGCGCTCACTAGCTTAACATTTGCAACGACAGTTCTAGCAATCAAAAAGCACGACCAAATCGTAAAATCGCACGATGCTCGCTTTAAAGCACTTATTGAAAACAGCTTTGATGCGGTTGTACTCATAGATGCTACTTCAAAAATACTCTATGCAAGTCCTTCTGCAAAACGACTGTTAGGATATTCACCTGAAGAACTACAAGGAATGGTGGGTTTTGACTTGATTCTCCCCGAAGATCACAAATCAACGATGCAGTCACTTGCACAATTAGTTCTTAAACCACAAGGTACCGTGACGGTCGAATATAGAGCAATTCGGAAAGATAAAAAAATAGTTTGGATTGAAGCAACCGGAACAAATTTACTCTTTGAACCCTATGTCAATGCCGTTGTTGTTAATTTCCATGATATTACCGAAAGAAAGATCTCACAGGAAATAACACTTCAGGAAAAATTAGAAGACGAGGCAATGCTTTCCAGCATCGGGGAAGGAATCATCGCAACAGATAATACAGGAAAAATTACTATTGCCAACAAAGCCGCATGCAACATGCTTGGATGGAAAGAAAAAGAACTTGTTGGACAGTTAATTGTCAAAGTTATTCCTATGGAAAACGAAACAGAGAAACTTCTTCCTACTTCCGAAAGACCAATGACAAAAGTGTTATCTCTTGGAAAAAAGGTTGTCTCCTCTCCGACACATTATTATGTTGGAAGAAACAAAAATAAATTTCCTGTTCAATTTACTATCACGCCTATTATTCTCGACAAAAAAATCATTGGAACGATTGAAGTTTTTCGTGATATAACAGCAGAAAAAGCAATTGATAAAGCAAAAAGTGAATTTGTTTCTCTTGCATCTCATCAGCTTCGAACACCGCTTACCACAATTAGCTGGTATGTCGAAGAGCTTATTGCTGGAGAAAAAAATATGAGTGAGAAAAATCAACATTACCTACAACAAGTATATTTAGCAAATCATCGAATGGTTACATTGATCAACGCACTGCTCAACGTGTCTCGCCTTGAGCTTGGAACACTCGTCATTGAACCACAGCAAGTTAATTTTGTAGAAGCAACAAATCAAGTGCTCGAAGACATGCGCCCACAAATTGAAAAAAAACATATCACTATCAAGAAATATTACCCCAGCGATAAACCCTCAATCCTTGCGGACGCCAAGATGTTGACGATTATTATCCAAAATATACTTTCCAATGCTGTTAAATATAGCAAAGAAAATGGCGTAGTTGAATTAAAAATTTCCCAAAACAAAGATGGGTATCTTCTTTGCGTAAAAGACAATGGGTATGGTATTCCTCCTACTCAGACTTCAAAAATATTTACCAAAATGTTTCGAGCAAACAACGCACAAAGCATTGATCCAGAAGGTTCAGGACTTGGATTATATATTGTTAAGTCAATTTTAGATTCTATCGGTGGAAAAATCTGGTTTGAATCAGAAGAAAATAAAGGATCAACGTTTTTTGTCCTACTACCACCTGAGGGCATGAAGAAAAAAGAAGGACAAAAATCATTGCGCTAATTCTCATTCTTGAATTTTATTTCGTCTAGGTTTATGCTACTATTAATAGTATGGATGAACAAAAAAAAATAATTCTCATTGTCGAAGACGAGCCCCCAATGCTTCAAATCCTTGTTGACAAGATTTCTGCAAGTGGCTTTGCAATATTGCAGGCAAAAGATGGCATTGAGGGCCTTAGTCTCGCAATAGAAAAACATCCAGATCTTATCGTCTTGGATGTTCTTATGCCCAACAAGGATGGTTTAACTATGATGCAGCAATTACGAACAGATGCGTGGGGAAAAAATGTACCAATTATTATGCTTACAAACGTCAACCCCGAGAGTAATGATGTTATTCAATCAATTGTTAAAAATCAACCCGCATACTACTTAGTAAAATCAGATATCAAGCTTGACAGCATTATTCAAAAAATAAAAGATGTACTCTCCCCCATTACAACCAGCGCATAACTGCCTGAAATAGAAAATAACTCTTCTTTACATGCTTGGTTCTCTTTTTTCTGTTAAATATATTACAATTGGAGTTGACAATGAAAAGAATTACACAAAAACTAATTCACATTCTGGATTTTTCAAGAAGTTCTCAAATTGCCTTTACGTTATTTGGCGAAATTATCCTAGGAATCTTTCTTACTGTGAGCATGTTGGGTTTCTTTTTGAAATTAGGAGAAGACGTACTGGATAAAGAGGTTATTTCTTTTGATTCCGAAATAACACATTTTGTCTATTCATTTCGTCAACCATTACTATCCTCCATTATGAATATTCTCTCTTTTTTGGGTGGAGAAATCTTCTTAACAACTGCAATTATTATAATCATTCTCTTTCTTTTAAAAAAACACAAAAAAGATGCGCTCATTTTTTCATTTATACTTTTTTTTGGTATTGGGCTAAATTTTCTTTTAAAAAATTTGTTTCAACGACCACGTCCTTTATTTTTACCACTTGTTCACGAAACATCATATAGTTTTCCATCGGGGCATTCTATGAACTCGTTTATTTTTTACACGTGTCTTTCTTTTTTTATATTTCGAAAATTAAAAAATAGGCAACTTAAAATTGTTCTCATTAGTAGTTCTGGCTTGCTTATTTTTTTGATTGGCGTAAGCCGAATCTATCTGGGAGCACATTATCCAAGCGATGTCTTAGCAGGATATATTGGAGGCCTGGGCTGGTTTGTCGCTGTTCTTCTTTTTGAAAAAACGCTCATATTTTTTAGACTTTTCAAAGAATACGAACTAAAAAAGAAATACTAAAACTATCTTGCGAGCAGTCTGATTATAAACAATACCAATGCAAGAATTAAAAGAATATGAATAAATCCTCCGGCAATACGAAAACCTAGTCCAAGTATCCAACCAAGAAATAAAACTATCGCTATAAGCATCAAAATTTCCATAGATCTTTTCCCCTCTGTTTATCAATGTATCACTCTTCCCAAAAATATAAGCAGGACTGCGCCGATAACCGCAATAATTAAACTATAAAAATTAAATCCTGTCACACCTGCTTGCCCTAAAGAATTCATAACCCATCCCCCAACGATTGCACCAATCACACCCAAAACTATATCTTCTAATAGACCATGAGCGCTATTCATAATAATATCTGCTATCCAGCCAGCGGCTGCCCCTAAAATTATCCAAAGTAAAATATCCATATATCCTTCACCTCCTCATAATTCATCTACAGCTGCTTGAACCTCTTCTTTGGAAACAGGTTTCACAAGTTGTAGGAATTCAACCAAAATATATGCGATAACCACATACACTGCCATCCCAATAAGAGTTGGCCATTCGATAACATTTCCGCTTCTTGCATTCACGCTAACAATTCCAAAAAAGGGATTCACAAATGGATCCGAAAGTGCATATACGAACGAGGAGAACCCATTAAAAGGATTTGCTCCTATTAATTTTAAAACAAAACGGAAGGTTAATAGTATCTCAAGAATTCCCAAGATATACCACACTGTTTGATAAAAACGAAAAATTGTTTTCTTTTCTGAAAAGTGTTCTTCCTCTGTCGGGGTGGAAGCTTTAACCGTAGATCTTACGATTTGTTTTGAAGGAACAGTAGAAATAGTCGTGATTTCTTCTTGTTCACTCGCATTCATATACTCATAATAATTTTGCTATGACAAAATCATATATGAAAAATGTAATAATTAGATAAGAGAAACTATGCATTGCTTTTTGTAAGCATGCGTATTTTGGAAAGAAGTTCTTCTGTTTCAAATGGTTTTGCCAAAAAATCATCAGGACCTACCAAGAGCCTCTCGTCTTTTGCGCTTGGACGAGCCGAAATCATAAGTATGGGAATATGTTTTGTCTTGTTATCTTGCTTTAATTTTTTACAGATATCTCTTCCATCTTCTCCAGACAAAAGGACATCTAAAAGAATAAGGTCAGGCATACGTTTATTTATTTTTTTGTATATTTCTTCACTTCTTGAGGCATTCTCCACTTCATATCCTGCATCTTCCAAAACCATAGTTAATGCATCCAGAATGCCCTCATCATCATCGACAACGAGAATTTTCTTATTCATACGTTTTTATTTTACCAAAGGTAAACTAAAATAAAATGTTGATCCTTTCCCCTTCTCACTTTTTACCCAAATATCTCCTTTGTGTCTCTGAACAATTTCTTTTGATATATAAAGCCCCATACCAAACCCTGGGAAAGTTTTTTCCTTATCATCATTCACCTGATACAATCTATCAAATACTTTTTGCTGCTGATCTATTGCAATCCCTATGCCTAAATCCGTCACGCTCACCACAACTCTCCCCTTTTCTTGGTAAACAGAAACAACAATGTCTCCCTTACCAAGAGAGTATTTTATTGCATTAGTAAGAAGATTAGTGAGTAATTGATATATGCGAAAATTATCTGCAGTTATTACTGCGTGAAACCTGTTTAAAAAAATAATTTTTTGGATAGTTGTTTCCTGCAATTGATCAATTACTTCAGAAATGATGTTATCCAGTCTAAATTTTTGCTTTTTAAAACTCAACTTTCCTGTTTGCAAACGGGAAACATCCAATAAGTCGTTCACTAATTTTTGCAATCTTTCTGTTTGTACCTTTATATTACTTGCTATTTTTTTTAATTTTTCATCGTCATGTTTTTGTATTCTAAGAATAAAAGTATCAAGATACAATTTAATACTAGTAATGGGAGTTTTTAATTCATGTGAGGCCATATTAACAAAATCATCTTTTCTTGCTTCCGATTCTTTTATTTGCGTAATGTCATAAAGCGTTGAAACAGCAGCAATTATTTCCCCATGCAATCCTTTAATAGGCGCTGCGTTTACGCGCAAAACAAGACGTTTTTTATCGCTTCTAATATATTCAATTTCTTCTTCAGGAACTATTTCTCCAAGGTTTAGTGCTCTCATTATTGGCCATTCGCTCGGCGATAAAGGTTTTTTTAATTTATATGCAAATGGCGATATATATCCTGAGCTACGCGCCATTGAGTTTTTTATTTTTTTCCCAATGATTTTTTCCATGTTTTTATTTGCCTCAAACTTCCTTTCTTTAGCGTCTGCTATAAGTACCCCAACAGGCAACTGTTGCAGTATCGTCTGCAAACGAAGCTCTCCTTCCTCAGCTGCATGCCTTGCATCTCTTTCTTGTTCCATGAGCAAGTCTATTTTTTGCTTCAGTCCTCCAATAACAACTGCCAAAATTGCATATAAGACTCCCAAAATAATTGTTGTTATTACACCTGAGGAATATTGTTGGCCTTTATAGTGAAGGGTATAGATAATATAGAAATAATAAAAGATTACAAGACCCGTTGAAACCAGCCCTCCTTTTATTCCATTACGAAAAGAAAAATAGATAATAAGTGCCAAAGGAATAAAAATCGCCAAAATACTTAGGTTCGCGGTGCTTTTTGCGATTACGTGAATATATATCTCAATAGAAACACATGCTAATAGCGTAATCAAAAGAGGAAATCCGTACGAATATTTTCTTTCTCCCAAATGCTCCATTGGGTTGAGATAATTT
>CAZKLH010000046.1:0-7856 GCA_964553595.1 uncultured Gammaproteobacteria bacterium
CTGTTCGATTTGGGTATTCCGGTCTTGGTGAGCGGAGAGAAAGGGAGTCTTTTTTTGTTTTAAAATACTCAGCTGCTTTGTCTGCTGATCGCTGCAATAGTATGTTTTTTATCGGATCGCTCACAGATTCTTGATCAGCTAATACCTCTACTCTTAGTTCACCAGTCTCAGCATTCATCGTTGCTCGAAATCCACAAGGAATTTGCAATTCATCAACGTGCAAAGTAAAAGGGAGTGAATCAGTGATTAATTCTGGGCGTTCTTGCCACACGTCTCCTAATACGCTTTTTTCTCCAATTGCAGGTAATTGTGCCCGCAAGTCTTGCGCAGTCGTATCGGATCGATTTGCTTTGTACCGTTGTTCGGCAAGTCTTGATAACAGAAATGAGCTGCGGCTATCATCGTGTCTTCTTGCAGTTTCGTCAAAGTAAAACACGACAATCTGTCTTTTTGGGACATCATGCATGCCTTCTTCTCGAAGCTGAGAATCTATATATCCATACCCATATAACATGGGAGAGTTTGTTGCAACTGACGATGAAATTTCAACCCGATTTGTGTCGGTTAGGTCAACCAAAACTGCCCTGTCTTGGTTTATGTGAGGGTAGGAGTTTTCTAAAAAAGCAATAAAATTCATTGGCATTTCTTTGGCTATATCAAGCGGTTCTGCGATTGGCACAACTCCATTATCTTTTTTTATTGTTATGGTAACAGGGGCAATCTTGGATAATCGATCTCTCATTTGTGCTAATTTTCCGGCTTGTTCGATAGTTGGTTCTGTTTGTAGTTCTAAATTTACTCCTTCTTCTGAAAGTCTCATGCGATGGTACGGCGTTCTCCTCCCATCAGAAACTCCAATGACTTCAGGATCATTTTTGTTAAAGTATGCTGCGAGCGAATCAGGAATGGATACGCCAAGTTTCCCCTTAAGTATTTCTTCAAGTTTTCTTGAAAATCTATTTGGCTTGTCTAATGTTTCGCCAACAGGTGAATGGTTTCCCCATACTGGAAGATCGCGAATGAAATGCCAGTTTCTTGTTCGAGGAATTAATGGGTAATATTCGCCGTTGTATTGACGCATTTCGTAAGGAAGCGCATAGGCAGGTTGGCCAGTTCCAAATTGTCTTAAATAGCTTGTCGCATCAGATTCATTAACATTTTCCCAAAGTTGAGAGAAAAACAATTCGTCCAAAGAATCAGCGCTGTCTGGATTAAATATTCTTTCGGGGAGTCTTTCTTGTAAATATTTCACCATTCGATCAATAGGGTCTTCTGTTTTTGGCTCGGTGTCTGTTTTGTCTCTCAATGAAGGGTCTAATGGTTCCTTGCTAACTGTTTGAAGATCTGTGGGAGATGGATCAAATCTTTCAGGACCTGCAGCTTCTGGTGTGATTGCAGCTAATTTTTCTCGCACTTCAGCTATTTCTTTATTTGGAATAGTAGTTATTGCTGGTTGAGGAAGAATGCGATGTTTTCGTAAGGTGGTAACAGCGCTATTCTTTAAGCGATGAACGAGAGGTTGCTTCCTTTCAATTTGTCCGTTCGGTCTTGGGTCTTGTTTGCCCGCATCTTCCATAATACTGTACTCTCAAAATCAAGTAACACCTCATGTTTTATGTTATTGCAGTGTGCCCGGGGGGAGACTCGAACTCCCAAGTCATTGCTGACACAGCGTCCTGAACGCTGCGCGTCTACCAGTTTCGCCACCTGGGCATATCATATCAATGCAAGCTTCGTTCATTCTAACAAAACAACACAGGCTTGACAACACGAGCAGAATTGTCCATCATACGATTACATGCGAACGTTTCTTATTTTTATCGTTTTTATTGTTATAATAGGTATTATAACGTATGCAAACGATGTACAATCTTTTTATAAGCTTATTGGTGGAAAAAAGCCAGTAGCGACCGATCAAACAGTTGTTTTTTCAAAAATGAGACTCACGAGCTCTGTATTTCTCTATAACGAAAAAATTCCAGTAAAGTATTCCTGCGATGCTCAAAGCGTTAATCCTCCCCTTGCAATTTCTAATGTCCCCAAAAATGCAAAAAGTCTGATTATCATCGTTAATGATCCAGATGCACCATCTGGCGATTTTGTGCATTGGATTGTCTACAACATACCGCCCCAAACGACAGAAATAGTCGAAAATTCTGTTCCAACGGGCGCTTTGCAAGCAGTCAACGGTGCTGGAAAACCTGAATATATGGGTATGTGTCCCCCATCGGGAACGCACCGGTATTTTTTTACCCTCTCTGCACTAGACATAACGCTTTCTGTACCTCAGACGGCAAATAAGAGCGATATTCAAAAAGCAATGGAAGGACATATTGTTGGTACGTCGCTTCTTGTAGGTTTATACAGCCGCGGCCGATAGTGCTTGCTTTGACAGGCAAAATATAGTATACTCTAGGTCTTGAATAACCGCTTCTTTGCCAAAGGCTTCCTAAACCTCTTTTTGCCATTTCTGGTACTTCTTTTGTGGTTTTTTCCAAGTTTTCCTCAAAATGCGTCTGTGCAGCCACTTTCTACCCACGAAATGTCTTTGGAGAATCGCTATAAGAATGCGTTTGTTAACCTCGTATTTAAAGACAATATTCTATTAACGCTTTCTTATTTGCGTGGCATGCCACTAACAAAAACTGTTGATTGGGAGAATGTCGAAAATCCGTTTGTTTACACACTTACTTTGCAGCCAGAGCAAACATTTGCATTTCATCAAGATGTTTTACCAGATTTTCAAAAAAACCAACTAGTCACAACAAACGCTCATTTTACCTACAATGAAGGGTTTAAATCCGATGGGTATCTTGCAGGAGATGGTGTTTGTCACCTTGCGTCGTTGCTTGCCTGGGTGTCTGCCGATGCACATCTTTTGGTAAAAGCGCCAACAAATCACGATTTTGCCAATATTCCAGAAATTCCAAAAGAATTTGGCGTTGCCATTTTTAATGATGGAAAGCATGGGTATGTAAATCAGCTGGAAAATTTATATATTACCAACAATCAAAAAAATCCTGTGCAATTTGTTTTTAAGTATGATGGAACGGTTTTGCAAGTTGCAGTTGTTCGTTCTAACCAGCAAGCGCTTCCGCCTCTTAGTTTTAGTTAATATGACTCCCGAAGCACCACGCCGATACGATGGCATTCAAAACTACGATGTTTCTACTGCAAGTTTTCTCTTCCGACCAGAAGATGCATTTGCTCTCACAAATCAACTCAACATACATTTGCCAAAAGAAGAATGGGTTGGTATAGAAGTATACCCAACTTTGAAGCGGCTGAGTGTCTTGCACGCTGTTTCAAAACGATATGGCTTTGTTTTGCCGACTCCTGGAGGGATCGATGCAGACGATATTGAGCGCTTCTTGGAAAAATATCCCAATACAAAAGTAGAGCGAGTTCACTTGCCGTTTTCTTATAATTTTAGAGAGTTAATGAGCATGTTGACAAGCAAGCCTCAAGAGCACGAATTCCTTTCAAGAGCCCATCATCTTGTGTGGATGGTGTATCTTGGCAGGGCGGTTAACAAAAAAGGTATCGCATTAGCAGATGATCTTGGGGTTGGTGTTACCGCTCATGCAAATGTTGTTAATGGCTTTCGGGCTCAAGGAAAACTTCATGAGTTAAAACAATCTGGAATTCCCTATATACTTTCCGAGACTGGGCAACCATATACTATGAAGTACCTACGGGATTCTCGAATGTCTGCTTCCCCATCGTTTGCGATAGAGAATGTCGTACAACCAGCCGGAATAGATGGTATTTTGATGGGTGTTGATCATGGTTTGGAAAAAGGTGTAGATTTGGGTAGTGAATTAGATAGCAAATCAGTTCAAGATAATGTTTGGGCAATGCATTTGTCGGGCTCAAGGCATGGTCTGATTGCCGCAGGAGATCGGAGACTCGCTTCATTTTTACAAAAAACTGCGCAAACTTCTTTTGCCCATCCTGTTCGAGGAGTCATAGAGCTCAATCCAAATCTAATAAAACGTTTTAGCAGGGACGAGCAACTTGAGGTTTTTCGAAATGCAATAGCATTTGTTAGGAATATTCAGGCAACGCAGTCGGATTGAATCTAAAATTCCTCCTGTGCTATACTCTATGGGCGTAGCCTGAGTTTTAAAGAGATTTATTTTTTCATGGTGGGCGTAGCTCAACGGCAGAGCACCAGGTTGTGGTCCTGGCGGTTGCGGGTTCAAATCCCGTCGCTCACCCCAGTTTGTTTCTTCATAATATCTATGGCGAAGATTACATTCGAAACCAAACTATTCTCCATCAATTCGTGGACCATTCTCAGGTTACCTGAGGATGCAAGCGCAAAGCTTCCGTCGCGAGGTATGGCAATGGTTTCGGGTACTATCAATGGCGTTCCTTTTAAAACCTTGCTTGAGCCGGATGGGAAGTATGGAAAAGGGATAAAACCAAGTCACTGGTTTGCCCCCGATAAAAAGTTGCTTGAGGATGCTCATGCAAAGACTGGCGATACTGTACAAGTTTCACTTGAGCCAACCAAAGAATGGATGGAGCCGGAAGTGCCAGTGGATTTAAAAAAAGCGCTGTCTTCTTCTTCTAAAGCACAGGCTTTATGGGAAGATATTACCCCACTTGCCCATTGGGATTGGATTCGTTGGATACGTGCTGTCAAAACTTCGGAAACGCGTCAAAAGCATATTGAAGTCGCGCTCGATAAGCTTAACAAAGGGATGCGAAGACCATGTTGTTTTAACCGAAATTTATGTAGCGAACCATACGTATCGCATAATTGGGTTCTCCTCGATCCGAGTTGAGATTGTTGCAGTCCTTCTAAAAGTCCTATAGTTTTGACTTTTTCTTCATTTTCTGCTAGTATTCACTGTTACATCTAAGACTATCTTGGGCACATAGCGCTCATTTTTTAGTCTTTTTTGTTTCGCCAAAAGGCGGATTTTATTATTTCTTGCACATTGACAGTTTACGGAAAGTTTAATAGTTTTGCTTGTCAGGCACGGCCTACAGGAAGATAAGCGTAAGTTTGTCTTTCTCTAGGCTGTTGCTTGATACGGCAATAAATAAAGCCAATAAGGAGTTTCAGTGGATATCCCATCGTTTACTGGTCACGATCTGTACTTGTTCTTTTCCAGACGGCTTACGTTCAATCCATCAGAGAAATGGCGTTCTCAAAAAACCATGGGATTCACGTTCACGGTGAGCTACGATTCGGAATCGGAAGCTATTTCGGTTCAGATCGAGATCGATCGATTGGCACACCCCGAACCAGGAATCAAAAGCATACTCATGGGTTTCATCCCAAGGTGGGGCATGGCACAGCTTACGATCCCATTGGTCTGGGACGAGGAGAAAGGTGCGCTTATTTCTGCCGAAACCCGACAGAAGGCTGAAATGACGGATTACACCATCAGATTGCTCGAAATGTCAGGTTTCTAATCGCATCGCCCATGATGAGCCAGAGGGACTTCCTTTGACCATCGTTCAGGAGTGGAGTGCAGAAACACAAATTTACGATTAAGGAGATTCTCGTGAAAGGGCGACTTCTGACTTATCTTATCGCTTGTGGCATCGCGATGGTCGTCGTTCCGGTTCTACTTCCTGACACAAGCACCCGCGGCCTCTTGATCGGTTTTGTTTTGGTTGCGTTCATAAACATTATCGATGAAAAGGTTCACGTCGGCAATTTCCTTGCTAATCTTGTCAAAAACAAGAGAGGTTAGGCATCGTTGCTTCGCCTATGATGAGCCTGTTTTGATGGCCATCGTTCATTTGCATAGCCAATGCCATTGGAGGCAAAATGTTTGGGATCGATATCCGTTTGATCATCGTAGTCCTGTTTGTGGTCGGCCTGTACTACTCTTATCTCACTGGGAGGTATCAGTATAAGCACAGGTTCAACACTCACAACGGAGAATATCGATATTGGATCAGCGGAGGTTGCGTGTTCCTTGGTTGGCTTTTGATTGTCAGCGGGAGTTTGCACGTCGAGTCGCTGTATCCTGTTGAACAGATTGTCCTGGCAGCGATTATTAGTGCAATTCCAACTGTGATCACGCTATCGGGAGGGTTCGTCGTCGGACAATACCGGTACGATCGCAAGCGCCATTTCCACGGTCGTTGATCTCAATTCGAGATCGGTTGCGACTAGAGCTTAGGAAAACACAATGGTGTGTTTTGGGTTCGAACCCCCTCTGGTTGCCCACCCGCAGATGCAATATGGCATCGGGGAAAGGTTGATTCAGTTGACAACGGTCAATATCGATGGTCTCGAGATTGCAGCAGTGTTTGCAGCGCTTTGCAATGGCTCTCGCCCTGACTACAAGTCACTTTTCCGATTCAATGGAGAGCTAGTGACTATCGAGGACGCCCGTGCGTTCGTAGGAAACCTTCCCATGTCGTTCGATTACATTAAAGGTCGCGTTCTTGGTGTTCGGTTTGTCGCTCTGGATGCGATTGACACCTCGAAGTACGACTTGGTGAACGGCGTTGGGGCTGCTCAGCTGGTGATTAATTCACTGAGGCAGACTGGGGACGTCAACAGCACATTCATTCAGGGAGTCCACGCGATCGGGATTGAAGAAGCAACAGCATCGATAATCTCCGAAGGTGAAGAATACCTCAGGACGCTGTCGGCTTCGCCCATTCCCGCCTGATTTCTTCAGTTCGCATCCGTCTTGATTTCGAAAGGAGTCTAAAGCGACGTATGTCTCGCAAGCTTGTTGGTTTCGAAGTGGGAGAAACGAAAGTTTTTCACCGTTCAGTCGCACTAGCGACAAGGAGTTTTTAATGGCTAAGTTCCATCTTTCTCGCAATAACGGCGTTACTGCTGTTGTTCCCGACGAAGTCGTCCAGCGAGTGCATCGATTGCAGAAGGAGGCCGGGGCACAGGGTGCTCGCATCATTGGGTTGGACTATCGTCCGACGTTCACGTTCACCGCTAATCCCGATGAGCATCCGATGCGCGTCTACACTGGCGATCTCGCCCTCATGGAGCGGCTGCTCGAAGGACACGAAAGCGTTCGCCCATCGGGGGCAGGCTATGTGCCTTTCTCCAACGGGATCGAGTATAGTCTCTTCTCTGAATATCCAGAGAAAAAGGAATCGGCTCAATATGAGATGACTTTCGTGACCACGCTGGCTGAGGCCATCGAGGCCTTTGGCCTACAGGTTCCGGAGCTCGCTCTCGAACACTAATCTACGCAACTTTTCCGTAAACATCACCGAAGGAGGTGAAATCAATTGTGCAAGGAGGCACTGTGGTTCCTGATACAAAGGAAGAGAATGTCGACAATGTTGTCGATTCTGCGAACTTTCGTTCGCTTCTCTTTTCTTTTTATTACACCATGGTGCCTTTCTTGCTTTTTAAGGGGTATTTAGTAGCCTCGTTTTTTGTCGACAAGTGTAGGCATTGGTTTATTTCGCATATATGCTTGTAAGTTTTGGCAGAAAATTTCGATTACTCTTTTTGTGTACTCCGGTGTAAACCCTGCAGAATGTGGAGTTATAATCACATTTTCAAATTTCCACAAGGGACTGTTTTCTGGTAACGGTTCTATTTCGAAAACATCAAGCCCAGCTCCCGCAATATATTTTTTCTGTAGTGCGACAGTAAGATCCTTTTCATTGACCACTTTCCCTCTTCCAATATTTATAAAATATGCTTTCTTTTTCATCTTTTTAAACTTCTGTATATCAAAAAGGCCGAGCGTTTCTTTTGTTTGTGGTAAACAGCTCACAACAAAATCTGCTTTTGTAAGGAGTTTGTCCAAATTTTTTGTGGTAAACAGCTCATCGACGTTTTTTTCTTTTTTGTGTAAGTCTCTTGTGATTGCGATAACTTTCATATAAAATGCTTTTGCTAA
>CAZKLH010000047.1:0-7842 GCA_964553595.1 uncultured Gammaproteobacteria bacterium
CCACAATATGTACCAAATTGATCAAATCGACGGGAAACTTCACTTGCAATTGTATCAACGCAGTGCAGATTTATTTCTTGGAGTTCCATTTAATATTGCATCCTACGCTCTTCTTACAATTATTCTTGCTAGAGTGACTGGGTATGAACCTGGAGATTTTATCCACACGTTTGGCGATGCTCATATTTACGAAATTCATAAAGAGCAAGTTAAAGAGCAGCTTGCTCGCGTACCAAAACCATTGCCTATTGTTACTATCGATCCATCAGTAAAAACTATTGACGATTTCAAGCCTGAACATGCGATACTCGCTGATTATGATCCCTATCCTACAATAAAAGCAGAATTGAGCGTTTCAGGGGGATTATTTGAAGGAAAGAAATGATTAGTATTATTGTTGCAGTAGACGAAAAGAGGGGAATTGGGAAAGATAATACGCTTCCCTGGCACATCCCAGAAGATCTCAAACGGTTTAAAAATTTAACGTCTGGTCACCCAATTATTATGGGAAGAAAAACGTTTGAGTCTATAGGAAAGCCTCTTCCTAATAGAACGAATATTATTATTACTCGAGATGCTAATTATTCATCTATGGGCACTTTTGTTACTCATTCTTTGGAGGATGCCCTACATCTTGCTCAGGGCGCACCAGGCTCTGAAGAAATATTTGTTATTGGTGGAGGCCAGATTTTTCAACAAGCACTTCCAATAGTTGGCAGGATTTACCTCACCCTGGTAAAGGGCATATTTCCAGCAGATGTCTTTTTTCCTGATTATTCGGGTTTTGCCAAAGTTATTTCCTCAGAACAATCGCAAGATCAAGCGTGCACATTTCTTACCCTAGAACGTTAAAAGAAAGCTCTTGCAAAGAGTCCTAGAGTATGTTATACTAACGTATGGCAGCAGAATACGGTAGAAACCCTTACTCAAATCCAGATTTAGAAGCGTTTCGAGCAAATGCTGACCGGCTTACTCCGCGCTTGCACCAGCCTGTTTTTTTGAAGCACCACCTTACTTCTGACGAACCACTCGCTCTCGCAAGAAATATTATTGAACAGTATTGTATATCTCAAGAGCAAACACGTTGGTTAGACATTGTTTTCACGCCTCAGGGAGAATGGAGATATACCAACACAAGCGGTCCCCATCCGTACTCATTTAAAGACCCTACAAAGCTTGGGAATTTTTTGATCGAAAAATTCCATGGGCCGCAAATGATCGCAAACTTAGCTCTTCGTGATATTCGTATAGGATTTAATGGCCATGATCGTTCACATATTAGTGAGGTTACCTCTCTTACCGATGACTTTATGAAGAAAATAGGACTTGGGAGAACAACTACACATACGGCTGCTGTAATTGCCGCTACTATTCATGATTTAGGAAATATCGTTACTCGTGATGGGCATGCGCTCGTGAGCTGTGCAATTGCTGCGCTTACTGATCCACGATTGTTAGACAATAAGGAAATTTGGAGTGAGGTTGAATGGGCTGTTGAGCATCATGATAGCGATATTATTGATCTGGCTTTTAACAAATGGGAAGGTTTACGGCCAAGTCAAATAGTTGAAAGAATGAGTGAAGAATTTCCAAAATCAGCTCTTGCTCTTACTGCAGCAGATAAATTGGATGTTGGTCCGCATAGGGTATCTCGTCATCTAGTTGATTCTGATGATGCAGTAGCACTTATGGATGGCGACAAGCATGCACAGGTCCAATATCTGTTAAAAACCGCATATGCAGGCTTTTCTCATAAAAATCGTGCTTTCCAGTGGGTGGTTCATTACAATGAAACAAGAACCGAAGAAGATAAACAAAATCAAGGAGCGCTTGTGCGGCCTCGTAATAGACATGAGGGGTTAAAGGTGCATGTTCCAAAAGATGTGCATACGCCTTACCGTGAGGATGGGACACCGCATATGGACACGGTGGCAAATAAATTTCATAAAATTTCTTTGTCGCGAAATAAATTGCTGATTATGTCTTTATTTGCATTATGTAATGACTTAGAAGAGGTAAACATTACACTTGTTGATATGCCATACGGTATTGATTCCAAATTTGAAGGCGCTAAGAAGATTTTTCCGATTGCAAGGGCAAACATAGATAACGCCTTTAATTATTTAGATACTCTTTTTGTTGATAAAGAACAACGATAGCTCCCTTAGTATATTTTTAGTAAACTACTACTTGCGTAGGTCGCATTTGGGCATTATACTCATCATGTTTTTATGAAGGCTCTCTCTAAAACAGATCCACTTATATATTCCCTCATTAAAAAAGAAGAACAACGCCAAAAAGATGTCTTGGAAATGATTGCTTCGGAAAATTACACCTCAAAGGCCGTGATGGAAGCGCTTGGATCGGTTTTGACCAATAAATATTCAGAAGGATTTCCTGGCAAAAGATATTATCAAGGAAATGCCAATGCAGATGCTGTTGAAATTACCGCTCAAGAGCGAGCAATGAAATTGTTTAGCGTCCCATACGTAAATGTGCAGCCATTATCGGGTTCTCCAGCAAATTCAGCTGTGTATTTCGCCATTTTGCAAAATGGCGAAAAAATCATGGGGCTATCTCTTGCGATGGGAGGGCATATTACCCATGGACACAAATTAGGTTTGTCGGGCCGGTTTTTTAACTCGGTTCATTATGTTCTTGGCGAAAATGACCGGCTGGATTATGATGCCATAGAAAAGATGGCAATGAAAGAAAAACCAAAACTGCTTATCTGTGGGTATACTGCATATCCAAGAATAATTGACTTTAAACGTTTTGGACAGATTGCCGATAAAGTTGGTTGTTATCTCATGGCAGATGTGTCGCATATCACAGGATTGATAATTGCGGGAGCTCATCCAACGCCTGTTCCCTATGTGCATATCATCACAACAACAACGCATAAAACACTACGTGGACCAAGGGGAGCGATGATTATGGTAACAGAAAAAGGACTTAAAAAGGATCCTGATTTGCCAAAAAAATTAGAAACTGCGATTATTCCAGGATTGCAAGGGGGACCACATGATAATCAAACGGCAGGAATAGCAGTTGCATTAAAAGAAGCCAGTGCGCCAAGCTTCAAAAAATATGGATTGCAAATTGTTGCCAACGCGAAAGCTTTAGCAGAAGCGCTTAAAACAAATGGGTTTACTTTGGTGAGTGGAGGAACCGATAATCATTTGATCTTGCTTGATTTGAGAAATAAAAAAGTAAATGGTCGAATTGCTGCAATTGCTTTGGAGAAGGCAGGGATTGTTTTAAATTATAATGGTGTTCCAGGCGATATAATGCCCCCACTTTTTGCTTCGGGAATACGTCTTGGTACACCGGCAATAACAACTCGGGGAATGAAAGAAAAAGAAATGGAGAAAATTGCTGTGTGGTACGCTCGAGCAGTCGCAGAAGTTGAGGGCATGGAATTGCCAAGTGACGACAAAGTAAAGCGCTCAATGCTTATGAAAGAATATAGAGCACAGATAGAAAAGAATAAAAATTTAACAGCGATTGCAAAAGAAGTAAAAACGTTTTGCCACAAATTTCCTCTTCCGTAGTCCGAAGACTATTATAGTTTCTTATTAAGGCCTGGGAAAATCGGATTTCTACGCCCCAAGGCGACGTTTTCTTGTAGAAAAATAGTGCATTGCATCAACGACGTCTTCTGTTGTTAGTTCTGGGTAGAGTTTGTTTTCGATGAAATAGAGTTCGGTATTGGCTCCATTTAGCCATCCTACGTCTGATGTTCTTCTTTCTGAAGTTCGAATAATAAGATCCGCTGGAGGAATAGTTCCTTGTCCATCTCTTAATTTTTCGATATCCTCAGAGGAAATAGGTGCTCCTTTTGGGAATGTTTCTACTGCTTGTTGAAACATTCTTAGTTCTTGATCTCTTCCACCAAAATCAATTGCAACACACAGTGTTTGGCCACTGTTTTGTGCGGTTACCTCTTCCGCATCTGCAATAGTTTTTTGCAAGAACGGTGGAATCCTGTCTTTTCTTCCAAGGTGAACCATTCTAATATTGTCTCTCATGAGTTCTTCTACATTGCCTTGAATAGTAAAGTCGAGTATTTGCATAAGCGTATCTACTTCGTCTTGTGGTCTTTTCCAATTATCGGAGGAGAAAGCCCAGAAGGATACAACTGCTATAGGAAGCTCTCTCATGTCCCGTAGAATTCCAAGAGAAACATTTGCTCCTTGTTGATGTCCCAAGCTCACCGTTTGTTGTAGCGCTCTTGCATACCTGCGATTGCCATCGGGGATAACGAGAACATGTCTTGGAAAACCTTCTCTCGGTATCTCTTTCAATTGCGAATACCGTTCGTAAATACTAGCTGGACGTGGTGCCTCTGCAAGCATATCAGGAAAGAATCATAGTGAAAATCGATATGAATTGCAATGTGTATTCGTACATTTGTGTTTTAATAAAATTTTTGGTAGAATGCTTGCAGTATTACACACATCCTAAATACATAGTCCTGAATTATATTTGGGGTTTAGGATGGAGGATAAGGACTATATATGAGAGAAATTACACTTGAAGAACTTCTAGAGGCTGGATGCCATTTTGGCCACCAGGTAACACGGCAAAACCCAAAAGCCCGCGATTTTGTTTTTGAAGCCCGCGACAATATTCATGTTATCGACTTGGCAAAAACCAAAGAAGGTTTGGAGCAAGCTGCAAAGTTTGTAAAAGATTTAGCAGCAAGAGGTGGGACACTGGTTGTTATTGGTACAAAAAGACAAGCGCAGCCAATTGTTGCAGAAGAAATAAAACGGGCAATTTTAGAAACTTCGGATGCGGCAAAGCCAGGAGATACAGGCATTTATTCGGTTGTTACACGCTGGATGGGTGGAACGCTGACGAATTTTGCCGAAGTTGCCAAAAACTATAAAAAACTTAAAGATATTAGCTATCGATTACAAAGTGATGACGAAAAGGCACTCTACACAAAAAAAGAAGTTGGTATGTGGGAAAAGGACCGCCAGAAATTAGAAAAACTCTATGGAGGTCTTTCTGAAATGAAAGCGTTACCAACAGCGCTGTTTATTATCGATACGCATTTGGAAGATTTAGCAGTAAAAGAAGCATATCGAATGGGTGTGGCAACTGTTGGGATTGTTGATACTAATGCAGATCCAACATATATTAATCACCCAATTCCAGCAAACGACGATGCTGTTGGGTCTATTAAGCTCATTGTTAGCTACATTATTGATGCATGGATCGAAGGAAAAAAGAATCCATATGTGAAAGAAGAGTCAAAAGAGAAACCCGAAGTTGCAAAGAAAGAAGGAGAAGCGACTGAGAAAAAAACCGTTACTTCTGAAAAACCTGCGAAGAAAAAGAAAGAAACAAAAGACTCTGTGGCAGGAGAAGTAAAGGAGGAGAAAAAAAGTGGCAAGCGTCGATCTACAAAAACTCAAGAAGTTGCGTGAAGAAACTCTGGCCTCGATTGCTGATTGCAGACGAGCTTTGGAAGAAACAGATGGTGACTACCCAAAAGCAGTCGCATGGTTAAAAGAGCATGGTATAGAAAAAGCCGCAAAGAAAGCAGAACGAGAGACCTCCCAAGGACTTATTGAATCCTACATTCATCAAACTGGTCGGGTTGGAGCATTGGTAGAAATTTTGTGCGAAACAGATTTTGTTGCCAGAACCGATGAGTTTAAAAATCTTGCTCATGAGGTTGCGATGCAAGTTGCTGCAATGAATCCAAAAGATGTCGAAACGTTATTAAAGCAGGAATATATTCGGGAAAACTCAAAAACTATCGAAACTCTAATCAAAGAAGTCATCGCAAAATTGGGAGAAAATATTGTTATTAAACAATTCCAAAGATTAGAGATATAATATCCTCAGGAGCTAGTATTTTTATGGATCTAGAACAGACAAGGCAACAAATGCAAAAAGTCCTGGAAGTGTTGCGAGTTGATCTTTCGACTGTGCGGACAGGACGAGCAACGCCCTCTCTTGTGGAGAATATCCCTGTTTCTGTATATGGGGGAACAACCAGGCTCAAAATAATGGAACTTGCAACAATTTCTGCATCCGATCCGCAAACTCTTGTGATAACTCCATTTGATCCAACAATAATTGGTGAAATGCAAAAAGGATTGCTCGAGGCAAATGTTGGTTTAACGCCAACTGTTGATGGGCAAATACTTCGTATTTCTATTCCACTGCTTTCTGAAGAGAGACGCCAACAACTGATTCACTTAATGAAACAAAAACTCGAAAATGGGCACATTATGGTGAGGCAAGCACGCCATGAAACCATGACAGATATTAAGAAATTATTTACAAAAAAAGAGATTTCAGAAGATGAGATGGTAAGGTTAGAAAAAGAAATGCAAAGAATAACCGATGAGACGATTTTGGAAATTGACGCGATGGGAAAGAAAAAAGAACAAGACCTTCTTCAAATCTAAAAACTTCTTTGTAAAAACTGCTCATCAGTATTCCAATTTGTAGTATAATAAGTGGAATGATACTCACCCTCATTGTATTTTTGTTAATCCTCTCTATTTTGGTTTTAATCCACGAAGCGGGCCATTTTTTTGTTGCCAGAAAATTAGGAATAAAAGTTGAGGAGTTTGGATTTGGTTTGCCCCCAAGAGCATTTGGCATAAAAAAAGGTGAGACGATCTATTCAATTAACTGGATTCCAATTGGAGGATTCGTCAAGTTATACGGAGAAGACGAAGCTGGTTCTGGAAAAATAGCAGTGAAAGAGCAAAAAACTTCTGCTGCAGACAAACACCGGGCATTTTTTGTAAAACCATGGTATGAACGAGCAGCAGTTGTTGTTGCAGGAGTTGTGATGAATTCACTTCTTGCAATCCTTGTTTTTTACATTTTTCTTGTGATTTCGAATTTTAGAACAGAACTTCCTCTTTTGGGCGCTCATACATTTTTTCTTGTTAATCAAAAAAATGCAAATCTTAATGATACGGATACGATAGTTAGTTATATTTCTCCAAATTCTCCTGCGCAGAAAGCGGGCATACCTGCGCATGCAGAAATGATCTCAATTAATGGAAAGAATGTCTCGACAAGAGCGGCATTTATCGATGTAGTGAATGCGAATAAAGGGAAAATCTTGACGCTTGTGTGGAAAGATACACGAGATAATTCAGTGCATACAGTTTCTCTTGTCCCGCGTGTTTCTCCGCCAAATGGAGAAGGACCAATGGGTATTGGGTTTGTTCCCGTGGCGTTGTTATCGTACGACACTCCTGTGCAAAAACTGATGTCTGGGGTTGTGCATCCATTAAATCTTCTTTCGTATACGATTGATGTTATGGGTAAGCTTATTTCTATTTCTATCGAGAAAAAATCCGCAGCTCCAGTGAGTCAGGGCGTTTCTGGCCCAATTGGCATTTTTTCCCTTGTGCAGACTATTTTGAATATCCCAAGTCTCAAAGAAATTATATTACAACTCCTTAATCTTATCGGCATATTATCGGTTTCTCTTGCCTTTTTTAATGTGTTGCCTATACCAGCGCTTGATGGGGGACGATTATTTTTCATTCTGATAGAAGGAGTTATCGGACGTCGGATACATCAAAGATTTGAAGCAACTGCTAACGCAATTGGCATGGCATTTTTGCTTACATTAATTGCTGTTATCTCTCTTAAGGATTTACTTCAGAGTTTGGGTATCATCGCCGGCTTACGGTAGATATGGTACAAGCAATTACAGAATTTGTTGAAAGAAGGAATCTCTTGATTCTCCACAAAGAGGGAATTCCTGTGCTTTTGTGTAAAGATCAAAAGAATGGATTGCAACTCGCCAAAGATTTTCTTTTGGAAGTTGTTGATAAAGCAACCGTTTTATTT
>CAZKLH010000048.1:0-7256 GCA_964553595.1 uncultured Gammaproteobacteria bacterium
AATGTTGTTTTTATTGCCACAACTATTCTCATGATTATTCCTGTAGTTTTTTCTTCCTGGAGAACAGAACTGCAGCCGTGGTATCTTTTGTGGTTTTTACCTTTTCCGTATCTCTTGGTTAAAAAACAATGGGTCAAAACTATTTGCGCTGTTTTTTCATTTGGTTTGCTTTTGCAATATGTTCCCTTTCTTTACACCGGGAATTGGAACCCACCTATTCCAACAATAAAATTGTGGATTATTATTGGCTCATCAATAGTAGCAGTTATAGTCGGCGTTTTACCGTCAACAAAAATAAGCAATAATATTAAGGCGTAGTCTCGTAATGGAGCAGCAGAGACCCTTTTTTATTGAGTTTTTTTGCCGAAATCAATTGTAGTTGTATATTTAATTTCTCCTCATCTAGAAACATTTTTCCACTGCCAAATATTTTCGGCTCAATTGTTAATAAGATATCTGTAATTAGTTTTTGTTTTAAAAAAGAGCTATTTAAAGAGCTTCCTCCTAAGAGAAGTATTTTTTTATGTCCTTGTTTTTTGAGCCTATTACAAAGTTTCAGAGGCGATTCATTGGTAAATTCTAGTTGCTCTGGAACTTCTAAATGTTTATATGATTTGGGGTTTTTGGTTACAACAATTCGTACTCTTTCTTTTTCTGGATTTGGTTTAACAACATCGTAGGTTTTTCTTCCCATAATAAGCGCAGTGTGTTCTTTGCGTACTTTACAAAAATGATCAAAGTCTTCCTTTGATGTCCAGTCGTTGATAGTATTTTGATTCCATTTCGTTGATTTTCCATCAACGGAGCAGGCCATGATGAGTGTTACTTTCATGACTTTATGTGCGGTTTTTCAAATGCCTTTTTACTGTCATGATATCTCTTTGTATTTCTTCATGCGCAATCGCATACAAAACAAAAAGATATACTATCCCGCCAAAAAATATGCCAGCAATGAGCGTTGGAATATTGGTTACAAAAAGTGGGGTTATAAGATAAAGCGCTATTCCCATTGCAACGCTTGCAAGAAGAGGAGGGACAATCGGCTTGTAAATTGAAAAGTCAGCATATTTTTTTGCAAGATGCACAACGATAACAACAGATAGGGAAACAATAAAAGATGCAATAGACACCCCATTAAATTTAAATAGACCAATGCCAACAATGGTTGCGATCCACGTTGTCGCTGTCCAAAAAACCATGAGTCGTAATGTAATGTTTATTTTTCCGATTGCATTTAAAAAATTGGTTAATGGAGTTGAGATGGATGAAAGAATTGCATTCCCAGAAAAAAATGCCAGAGAGAGAAGTGCTGGCTCCCAGCGTGCATATTTCGGAATAAAATGAACAAGTGCAGGCGCAACAAGTACATTAAGCCCAACAAGCAGCGGGCTCACAACTGCCATTATCATAAATAACGATTTTTCCAAAGCTATTCTTATTGATTCCTTTTTGTCTTGAAGTCTACTGTATGACGGGAATGTTATTCTCACAACGTTATCAAGTACCAGTCGAAGTGGCGTATATGCCCATTTCTGAGAAAATCCAAAAACATATCCTATTTCTCCGCGTGTCAAGATTCTGCCAAGAGCAACAATTAAAAGGTCATCTTTAAGGAGGGCTAAAATACTATTGGTTTGGAATGGAAATCCAAACGATAAAAGTTTTTTTGCAGATTTCATTTCTATTCCAAGTGCTGGTTTCCAGGGCGCAACCGAGTACATTACAATGAGTCCGATAATTCCTCTTGCTAAAACAGCAAAAGTAAAACTCGTGACGCCAAATCCTTGTAAAACAAGCGTTACAGATACAAGACTATACACGAGTGTTTCGGCAATTTGTGGAATAACGAGTTTATTGAAATCAAGTTTTCGCTCAAGCAGTACCGAAGGAATTGTTTTGAGTGACGAGAAGAAAAACGAAACTACCAGTGCTTGAAAAAGCAAAGTGCCTGGTTTATCCAGATGATAAAACCAGGAAACGGTGTGGGACAACAGCAATGCAACGAGGACAACAGTGATAACAAGAACCTGCTGAATAGTAAATGTGGTTTTTAGATCATCTTCTGTTATTTCTCCCTTTTTTTGAATAAGAGCCGCTGCAAGTCCGATATCCGAAAAATAGGTGAGAAAAGAAATGACTGCCGAAACAATCGCAAATACTCCTAGCGCACTTGGATCAATCTTTAATGTAAGAATAAATTGCGAAACAAGACTTATTACTTGGATAAAGAGTGTTCGGACACTCAACGCTAAAATTCCTCTGATGGAACGTCCAGCAATTGTTGAAAGGTCAAGTTCTGCCATAAGTTATCGTTTTAAATTCAAATCTATCCACAATAAAAAACTTTCGAAGATTGCTCGAAGAATCACACGCAGATTTCCGCCGCTTTGATCGCCAAATTTTCTTGGGAAATGAGTAACTTCTACTTCTGCGATTGTAAGTTTTTTTCGTTTTGCTTTTGCCAAAATTTCTGTCGTGATCATTGCGCCTTCAGAATAGAGGGGAAGAATTTTTTCGACCGCAGATTTTTTAAACATTTTGAATCCACAATCGATATCCCGAAAATAGAATCCAAAAAAGAGAGAATCCCAAAGTTTAAGTAGGTTCATTAGAACACGACGAAACATGTGGTCAACCCTTTTTTTTCTATGTCCAATGACGACGTCTGCAGTTTCTATTTTTTTGAGAAACTTGGTAACCTCTGAAAAATCGAATTGTCCATCGCCGTCATTAAAAACTACGAGATTGTATTTTGCGTTTAAAAATCCCGATTTTAACGATGCACCATACCCTCTGTTAACTGAATGAGAGATAAGCCGTAACGTTTTGTTTTCTTCTGCTAGTTTTTTGGCTATTTTCCCTGTTTTGTCTGAAGATCCATCGTCAATCATGATTATTTCCCACTCTTTTGCGATAGTCTGAGCAACAGGAATAGCCTTTTTGACAACGCTTTCGATGTTTTTTTCCTCATTCCAAAAAGGAAAAAAGATGGAGAGCTCTGGAACCTTATTTATCATATCTACGCTTTTTGTTGTTATAGATTATAGCAGCTATGAGCAAAATTGCGCTACAAGAAATAATGTCTCCAAGGATTTCTATCGTGGTTTGTTTAAATAGTATGGACACGAAATGTTTTCCTTGTGGCAGATTAATGGTAAAACCCTGACTGGTAATATTGTATTGGGTTTCGTTTCCATCAATAAAAACTTTCCAGGCAGGAAAATATGCGATATTTGTTTGTAGTACAGCATTTTGTGCGGCGGATGCGCTCAGAATAAGATTTTGCGTAGTATCCTCTTTTATTAGAATATCCGCTTTGCCGTTTTTTACTATAATTCGTTGTAGATTTGTAACTTCTGACATCGTTGGCTTTTTGAAATTCATTGGCATGTATTCGTCTGATACCCTTGATGTTACTTGGGTGAGCATTTCTCGATTTGTATAATCAGAGGAATTTTTTGCAAGAGTGGTTTGTGGTGAAAAAAGCTTTCCATAAAACAAGATCGTACAAGCAGCAATAATAACAACTATTGCGTAACGAATATATATCTCTTTTTGTTTCTCAATGAAAAAACCAGGAATTTTTTCTGTGATATTACCAATAATAAGTGAGGAGAAAAATGATACGAGAAGTAAAAATCTCCAGGGATATTGTAAAAAGACCATTGGTGGAATTGCATGCCAGATAAATTGTGATTGCAAAAGCATAAGAAAAATACAAATTAAAAGAGCAGAAAAAGAAAAGAGCATGATTACTGTTTTCATGTATTCTTTTTTCTTTACCAATACAAAAATAAGGAAGGCTAAAATAGAGAAAATAATATGTAGTTTGCCAATTCGAAATGACATGCCATCAACACATCCAGGCGCTGATCCACCGAATCCCCATGGGCTATCCCAAAATTGGTTTATGCAAACGAAATGGTCTTTATAGTCTGCGGTGCCGCCGATTTGAGAGATCACATTGGTATAGCGTAGTTCAGATAATGCAGGAAATACATAGAACGCCGAAAGAGTTAGTCCTAAAAGGATTGGTAGGCCTATTTTTACTGCTGTAGTTTTGTCTCCTTTTGTATGAGCAGTAAAAAATAATATCAAAAATAATCCAAGGAGAAATGGAGTTATCATCATTGCAGTTAAATTATGTGAAAGTATGACGCCTGCATAGGCGAATGCTCCAAGAAAAACATATTTCCATTTACGTTTTTCGTATGTCGCAAAGATACCATAAAAAGCAAGAGGAATAAACGCATATGCATACAGCTCTGCAATGTCACCCCGAACAAATAAATCAAGAGCGTGATACGGTGCATACATATAAAAGAGCGAAGAGATCATTCCGCCAGCTCTGCCAAAAAATAATTTTGCCAAAACATACATGGAAATTCCTGACAAGAGCATTGCTACGATAACCATTGCTTTTGTTGCAAGAAGCGCATCAAAACCGAATAATACAAAAAAACCTCCTACGTAATATGCAAGAGGTGCGTAAAAATTAAAAATAGGATAGCCAAACCCATATCCTAAATCTTTTATCCATCGCACAGGTAACATGCCGTCTTTAAGTGATTTTCCCATTTCAAAAACTCTTGCAACTTGTGTGTCATCATGCATTGGGAAAAATCCAGTTTCAAAAAGCGGTTTTATTGCAAAATATGATAGGAGAAGTATGGCAATGATTGCAAAGTATTTTTTTATAAATTCCATTTTACAGTTTATGCTTCTTAAGTATTGGCATAGTACTTCTTAATAATACAAGGCAAAAGATGACAAAACTTACTAGAGAAATCATATCACTTATGAACCTCAGTGGAGTTTCAGACAAATGAGCAGAAACGATATGATCTCCTTTTGCAAGTGAAATTTCCATAACTCCTTTTTGATTGTCGTATGAAATCGGAGTTATTGTTTTATTGTCAAATATATTCCACCCCGGGAAATAGATTGTGTTTATACGAATAATGCTTTTGGACGAAGTAACTGCGTTAAATTGTATATTCGCGGAATTATACGAAACGTTTTCAATGTCGGCGTTTCCTTGAGTAGTCTCTACTTTGTTGATGGGGTGACTTGATGGAAATTCTTTTACCCAAAGTGGCATGAGTTCTGAGGATGAGGTTGTTGTTGCTTCATTAGTAACATAGAAGTCATCCCCGCGGCTTACATAAGAAACAGGGTGAGCATATGGTAAAACAGAAACAATTGCCGCGATAGAAAGAAAGAGAACTGGATAACGAAAAGATTGCTGTTTTGCGAGATAACCAGACAGTAAACTTATAAGAAATCCAATCGGTAGTAAAAGCGTCCAAGGATAGTTAATATCCGAAAGTAATGGCAATTGCCAAAAAATAGATGAAATACGAAACATAAGAAATAACAAAACAACAACGATGCCAGTTATTATGAGTACCTGTGTATTTTCTTCTTTTTCCAGATGTTTTTTGATTGTTATAATAATAAACGCGAGCGTCAATATAAAAATGCAGACATATGGCAGGCCGATTTGATAGCCAAAACCGTTTGGATCGGTTGGAATTCCGTACCCCCATTTTGGAATAAGCAGTTGCAAGGGTTGTACAAAATAGAGCGATCTGTCTGCAATTGGGATTTTAGAAAGAAGAATATATTTCTTTTCCAAAAGAGCGGGGATCCAAAAAAATGCAGAGAGTAAAAGGCCACAAGGTATAAAAAACATTGTACGGAATGTATTCTTTTTATTTTTTGCAAAAACCAACCCAATAAAAAATAATACGATTAGTAATGTAAAAAAAACTGCCATGATATTATGTGTCATGATAAGCAGCGAATAAAAAAATGCAGCGATGATAATCGGTTGATTAATTTTTGTATTTCGTAAACTTGTTTGAACAAAATAAAAAATAATAGGGAGTAATACAAAAGCGAGCGATTCTCCAATAGATCCCCGTACATATAAATCGACAAAACGATACGGCAGGAACATATAGAAAAGCGAGCAGATAAAAGCAGAAATAGTATTCCCCCACATTTTTTTAGCGCAAAAAAACATTGCAATTGCCGATAAGGGAACGCTTAATGCAAAAAGAATTTTGATGCTGTCAGTGAATCCGAATCGAAAAAAATGGAAAACTATCCCAATATAATAGGGAAGCGGATACGCAAAGTTAAATAATGGGTATCCATAGCCAAAATTTAAATTTCCGCTGAACCGTGGTGGGACTTGATGATCTTTTAATTCTCGAAACATATCTCCTAATCTCACAACAGCCCATTCCCCATCATGAGTTGGAAAATATCCAGGATGAAAGTAAGGGAGAATTACTGGAATGCTTATGAGGAAGAAAAAAATACAGAAGTAGAAAGCGATTGAGTTTTTCATTGAAAAGTTGTTAATAGAATTGGATAATTTCCGCCAGGTTTTACTCCTTTTACGACGAGTCGCAAAGGAAGATTATTTGGAATTTCTTTGTCTTCTTTAAGAAGTACATACACAGTGCTATTTTTTTTTGCATCGTAGATTTCCTGATCTAGTTTGTCCAGTGGCCACCGTGGCACAATGTTTATTCTTGAGTCTCCCCAAAATTCCAATGTAAAGGCGTAGGGATATAAACCGAATGTTCCTTGCGTTACTAAAGTAATCTGATGCCGCTCTTCATCTCTATGTAAAAATTGAAATATGGTATCTAACCCATAGCCAGAGGGGTGCAAAGAAATGTATTGGGCGTAATCGGTTTCTGGCATTGGTGAGAGAGGTGGGTTAAAGAGCAGAAAGTAGTCAAATCGAAGAGGAAGTAAAATCATCGCAAGGAAAATTATAGCGCTAACTATTTGCGTCGAGCCTTTTTTTAATAGTTCTATAAACAAGAATGAAATTGGTATTAAAAAATATGGAGTGACAAATAAAATGTATCTGGGGAATATTTCTCTTCCAACTGTTGCGAGTGTAAAAATTGGGATCAGCCAGAGTATAAAAAGTATTAGTCCGATGCGGATTTTTTTTGTAAACAGGAATAAAAAAGCGAAAATGCCAATTATGAACAAGGGGACTGTGTAGTAGGGAATAAGCCACATGAAAAATGCATGTAAGTTACTGTATGTAAGCATAAAAGGGTGAGCAAGAAGTTCTGGGACGGGTTCTTGAAATTGTTGGTTTTTTAAATCAGCCATAAAGTAGACATGGGATAATCGTTGCAGATTATTAATAGCATCACCAATAAATACAGCCAGGATTGTGAGACTTGCTAATCGTTTCCATTTTTTTCGAAGGGTTTGCAAAG
>CAZKLH010000049.1:0-7172 GCA_964553595.1 uncultured Gammaproteobacteria bacterium
CTCCTTTTGGCGTCCTGGCTCCCATTGCTTTATATTTTCCTGGATTCTTTAAGAAATCAACAATTTCTGTTAATTCCTGCTTTGCTTCATCAACTCCGGCAACATCAGAAAACGATGTTTTAGGTGTATCTCTGTTAAAGAGTTTTGCTTTGGATTGTCCAAACGAAAAAATACTCTCCTGAGCCCCCCTTGCTTGCCGAAACAAAAAGTAGAAAAATGCGACCATCAAGATAACCGGTAAAATTGCCGAAGCAATGTTAAGCCACCCATTCATGCCGGTTTGATCAATAATTGCGACTTGCGTTTTCTCTAGCTCCTTTTTGGAAACCCCAGAATCATTAAAAAGTGCATAGACGTTTGATCCTGCTTCTTTAAATGCTTCCACAGTGGAATTTTTTTCTTGCACAACAAGCTTGTTGTCATACACGGTTATTTTGGAGACTTGACCTTTTTTTACTGCATCAATGACTTGCGAAAGGGCAACTGTTTTATTTTCCTCAAGAGGAGATGTTACGCCCACAATAAAAAAAATTGCCAAAAGCAACAAGAACCCGTAGAGGAAAAAATTCTTCCAGGAGAGATTTATTTTTACTTTAACAATTTTTTGCTTATGATTATGATTGTGTTTTGTGCTCGCTGGCATGGCAGAAAGTATAGCACAAAAAAACCTCACTTACCACCTACTCAAGGCAAAGTACATTATTCTTTCGCTGTACTAGACCTTCTAAAATTAAATCTTCTACAATCTTTTGCAACCACTCTGTGTCTTTACTTACGTGATCTTGAACAAGAACTGTGGCGACCTGCTCAAACGACATGTGTTTTTTAGAAAGAAGAATTTTAATGATTTGGCCACGATAAAACCGATTGGAACCCTTGAATTTTGATTGTTTCGTAATGAGAATCTTCTTATTCTTTAACACTTCAGAACTGTAATCCATGAGCGCCTGATTCCACTCATACGCTTTATCTTTTGGAAGTAGCCGATCTGCAACTGCTTGGATTTCCTTTTCTGAGATTTTCTTTTTATGATTTTGATAAAACTTTACCAGAATCACCTTCCTCACATTTGTATCCACAACTGCGATTTGCATATTAAATGCAAAACAAAGAATCGCTTTTGCGGTATATTCCCCGATTCCTGAAAGCTTGCGAAGCAATGTTTCTTCTTGAGGAAATTCTCCTTGATGATTATTGACGATAATTTGAGCAGTCTTTTGTAAATATAATGCTCTTCTATTATATCCAAGTCCAGACCACAAACGAAGAACTTCTCCAGTTTTTGCTTTTGCGAGTTTTTCAAGTGTTGGAAATTTCTGTAGCCACTTATTATATCTTGGGATAACCCGTTGCACTTGCGTTTGCTGTAACATGACTTCGGAGATAAAGATGTGATAGGGATCGCGATCAACTCGCCAGGGCAAATCCCGTTTATTTTTGGAGTACCAAGCAAGAATCTCTTTCTGAAATTGGGAAACGGATTTTTTTGGCAGCTGGGCATTCATTTTATACAGACTGCTTTCTTGATTCCAACAGCTCCACTTCCTGTTGATAACGCATCAAAAAAGCATTTCTATCGCGCCCAAGCCCTGCATGAACAGCTTTCGTTTTATAAATTTCCTTTAAAGGATTCAACGTTTCTCTCTCTTCAAAAGAAGCCAAAACCCGCTGTCCCAGATGAACAAGACTTACCTCTAAACGAGTTAGCTGTCTTCCCCCAAGATAACGCTGTCCAACAAGTGTTATTTCAGCAGCATAACGAGCAAGCCCTTCAAATACATCTAGATATGCTGGTTCTGCTTTTTTCTTTCTCCAGGAAGAAACAACGCCGGTGGCAATCGTATCTAAAAACGGAAAATCTGGCTCATGATCTTGGCTTTCTCCGGATTCTTCAATAAAATAACCTGTTGGAATAAGTTCATGCATCAAATTTTCTACAGCACCTCTTTCTTCATGTTTTTTAATTTGCCTTATGCAATCGTATTTGTCAAATCTAGAAAACCCCTCATGCAAAGAATTCATGAAAAGGGATTATATCATTCTCTTTTTTGAGGAGCAAATAATTTTTACCAGAGGCCCATTTTTTGTTTGACTTCTTGCATTGTTTCTTTTGCTAAAATTTTTGCTTTTTCTGCACCTTCTTCTATTATTGAATCAACAAGCGATGGATTTTTTTCAAATTCTTTTCGTCTTTCTTGAAACGGTTGCAATTCTTTATAAACCGCTTGTGTTAATGTCTCTTTTAGGTCGGTGTAACGGATTTTTTTGTCCCGATAATCTTGAACATATTTATTGTATGTTTCTTGAGATTCAAACAGTTTTAGAAGCGTAAACAGATTTGCAACTCCACCCTGTTTTGGAACGTCTCCACCGATTTGTCCGCTGTCTGTTGGAGCACCCGCCAAACGCTTGCGAATGGTCTCTAAATCGTCTGTTAGGGTAATAAAACTTCCCTCAATCGACTTACTCATCTTTCCAGATCCAGCAAGTGATGGGACATATTCCCCTACTGTTTTAAATCGCTGCGGTTCTGGAAAAGTCGAAGAAAACATCGAGTTAAACTTTCTTGCAATTTCTCGCATTACCTCCATGTGCGGTTCTTGATCAATCCCTACTGGCACCAATTCTCCTTTATAAAGCAACACGTCTGCTGCCATTAAAACCGGATAATACAAAAGTCCCATATTTATATATTTTGGGTACTGCGCCTTTTTATCTTTGTAGGTTGGCAAGTCTTCAAGCCTGGAAACTGGATAAATTGTAGAAAGAAGATATGCCAATTCTGTATGCTGGGGTACTTTTGACTGAATTTCTAAGATGCATCTTTTTGGATCAAGGCCTGCTGCTAAATAATCCAAAATAATATCCCGAACAGAATTCTGCAATATAGAAGGATTGTATGGAACAGTAATCGTGTGCAAATCAACCACAGAAAAAATGCAGTCATATTCGTCTTGCAATGCAAGCATCCCTTTCACTGCGCCCAAATAATTTCCCAAATGCAATCTCCCCGTTGCTCGGATTCCGGAATAGACTCGCTTCTTGCCTTCGGATTCTGTAAAATCTCCAATCGTCGCCTTGTTAACGGTAGCTAAATCTTTTGCATGCATTTTTAGAGCAAATGTTTTTATGCCACTTCCTCCATATACTTCATCGTTTTCTAATACTTTTCTGTCTATGAAATGAGGGAGCGAAAGACCAGCAAGTGCAACTGCACCAACCCGAACTCCTAACTTTTGCAACTCCAAAGGACTCGCAAAGTTTAGTCTGGTAACTTCTGCAAGTTTTTTTAGATTCTCCTCGTTAATTTTTGTGTCGGCTCTTTTCTGAACAGCAATAAGCCCTTTTTCCGTGTTGTAAATGAGCGTTGGAATTGCTTGTTTTAAAGCAATTTTATGAAATTGCACATGAGAAGCAACATCAAGCGGCAAGTCTTCTGGCAACGGAATAAGCTCGTGCTTAACCCCAGCATCCTTTAACAATTTTTCAATATCTTCTTTATGTGTATTCATATGTGTCCTTATAGATATTTGTCATAAGCTCTTTCGAAATTTACCTGTTTATATGATTATTCTACCATGTTTATAAAAAATTCTCCCAAAAAGCCTTCAAAAAGAAGGCTTTGTTCACCAAACTCCTCCGGAAAACCCTTTTACCGGTTTTTCCTCAGGAACAACAGGCATCGCTCTTAGTTCATTTAATTGACGTTCTGTATAGGAAGAATTTCCAAAATAAGGCTCTCTTTCGTCTTTCTGAGAAACAAAAACTAATTCCCCATGATACCGAGTTACGATTTTTCCTGCTGGAACTTCTGGGAAAACTTCGCCCCGTCGAAACTTTGGAGCAATACTTCTTAAATTTTCTTTCATATTTATATCACCTCCTTTCACCCACAAAAAACCCCTCTAAGGAGGGGCTCATTACTTTATTGAAATTGTTTTACAATTACACCACAGTAAGATTGACCTCCCTACTTGGAAGGTCTTGCCAGTTTGCTTTTTGATTTATTGCATTGTTTTTCATATTAAATATTTCCAAATCTTCCTTTTTGTAATTCTTTTGAACCCCGCGTTACTGTTGCAATCCCAACATGCAGCTTTTCTGCAATTTCCTGTTGCGATACACCTTGCTTGAGCATTTTTACAATCGCGAGCCTATTTGGCAACTCAAGCAATTCCTTTGGTGTTAAAATCCCCTGCAAAAAATCATACATTTCTTCCTTTGTTTTTACTTTTAAAAGAATATCGATGAGCTCTAAAAGATCTTTCTGTATCTTCATCATGCTAGTATACTAGTAAAGTAGTATTTTGTCAAGTAGACAATCCAACACCCATTCTTTAATACTTAGGGGAATACCGCTCTCGATCTAGGTTTCCTTGACGTTTGTGGCACATCAGTAGCAAGCAAGTGAAGAATCCTCTCTCTTAGCGATGAAAAAACAACATCTGCTTCTCTACCAAGCGTATCGAGAAATTTTAAGTATCCGAATGTTGCCTGTAATCGACTAGATACTCCAAACTTAGCATAAATATTGCCCAAGTGGGTTTTTAGTGTCTTTTCCTCGATTGTTAAAGATTTTGCTATCACCCTATCTGGTACGCTTGATTCATCCAACGCAGTCATAATAATTGTTCTCATAACTTTAGTTTCTGTTTTGGATAACTGCTCCATGGTGTCTGGATTATAATACGAAAGGACAGTATCAAAATCCAACAAGCCAGCTTCTATTCCTCTAAAAACAGTAACAATACTATCTTCGGACCCCAACCTACTATGCAAGGCAGAAATTTGACTTTTTACAGTCTTAATGCTCTTAATTTTCCTTCTCGCTATTTCTCCGTTTGACAAACCTTGTGCGAGACACTCAAGAACAGCTTGTTGGGCAGGAAAAAGCTTATCTTTGACAGCCGCCTCTCCTTGCGTCTCAACCCCTAAAGATTCACCGTCATTTACGCCCTCCATTCCATTAGCTACCACTGGGGAAGAACCGAAATATTTTGCAAAATCAACACGCTTTATTACAAGTCGTTTTGAATTATTTCCTAATTCACTAACCTCTACAAGCTCACCAAGCGGTACTGGCCGTCTGAATTCTGGCATGTCCGCTATTGTAACAAAATCTTATAGTAAACTCCAGCGGATTACGCGGCTTGTGGCCTTAATGATGTGCCTGAAGAGGCATAAACGAAATTGTCTCTGTTAGCTGCCTTGTTTTACCGCCTTCTATTCCTTTATCTATTTTCCTTAGGGTTAAATCTTTACGTGTCGAACTACTCATATGTCGTTGTATTATATTGCTACTTTGTTCTGATCTATGCTCTGGGAAACCAATGGGATCATAGGGTGGTACATTAAGTAGCTGAAAACCAAGACGATTCAGAAAAAAAACGCGACTCTGAAGTCGTATCGCCTCTTCCACCGAGTCAACGGATCTGGTGAAACTAAGATGTTGACTGAATTTGAAAAACCTGTCGTCTTCTGGAACCGACGCTGGAACAGTGTAGCTAAATGAATATCCAGGAATATCGCCTGCTTTTCCTCTTGCCGTAAACGCATTTAGATCTTCGAGCATTTCCGTCGCTTGCCTCTCTGCTTGAGACTCAATCAATCGAGTCTGCTCTGGAGTAAAGTGCGGATGTCCAGTTTCACCTGTCTCTTGCGAGCTTGATGAATCCATAACAGAATTATTGTATCACAATCTCCATTTTTTTTTCAACGTAGCAAATGTTTCATTTCGTAGTGACTCTCGTATCTCTCTCATCAGATTTGTTAAAAAATACACATTATGATAACTTGCCAATCGATACGCCAAAAGCTCGTGCGCTCTGAATAAATGGTGGACATACGCCCGAGTAAAATTCTGGCATGCATAACACAAACAGCCTGGATCGAGTGGCTTTGTATCAGTTTCAAATTCGGCATTTTTAATCAGCATAATAAAACTGTGTTTTGAAACACCCCCATTTTCTGGATGAATATAAATTCCGCCATGCCGCGCTCGCCTGGTTGGTGCAACGCAATCAAAAAAATCCATTCCCCGTGATACTGCCTCAAAAATATCAACAACTTCTCCAATTCCCAATAAATGACGTGGCTTATCTTCGTCTAAAAACGGCACTGTCCAGTCGATCACTTGGTACAATTTTTCTTTTGACCCATACGCTCCCCCAATAGAAATTGCATCAAAATGTTTGTTGGTAAATTTGGCCGATGATTTCCGAAGGTCTTCATACATTCCTCCATGCGTTACTCCATACATCAATTGATCGGTTCTTTTTTGCGCTTTGCGACTTTCCAGTCCCCAGCGCTCTGTTCGAACAAGCGATTCGCTAATTTTTTCATATGTCCACAACGGCGACTCGTGATCGTCAAAGGCAACAATTAAATCAGCACCAAGTTTTTCTTGAACATTTACAGAAATTTGTGGGTCAAGCCTTTTTTCACTGCCATCGATATGCGAATAAAACGTCACACCTTCTTCATCGATTTTTGCAGGTTTTATTGTTTGTGACACCTTCTGCGCTTGGCGTATAAAACTGCTTTCTTCTTCCAGCGAGTCTGCCCGCTCATCGGTTAAGGGTTTTGAAAATTTAGTAACCTTCTGGTCGCTTAAAGAAATTTGGGCTGCTCCTAAAGAAAACACCTGAAATCCACCACTATCTGTCATTGTAGGACCACTCCAGGAAGAAAATTTTCCAAGTCCTCCCATTTTTGCAACAACGTCTTCTCCTGGCCGCAAATGTAAATGATACGCATTTCCCAAAACAATTTGCACACCAATCTCTTTAAGATCGTGGGCCGATAGGGATTTAACTGATGCTTGTGTTCCCACCGACACAAACGCTGGAGTTTCTATAATTCCATGAGGAGTGACTAATTCCCCTACTCTTGCTTTTGATCCACCAACTTGCGGATTATCTTTCTTTTTGACTTTAAAAGTAATGTTCTTCATAAAAAAAGCGAGCCCTGGAGATATTAAGATTTGGAACGTAATCTGTGGACTTCTTCTTTAAACTGCTCTCCACGATCTTTGTAATTTTGAAACATACCAAAACTTGCACATGCTGGAGAAAGTAACACCACATCTCCTGACACTGCAACTTTTGCAGCGGCTACAACAATTTGCTGCATATTTTTTGCCCCTTCGATAATGAGAAATTTTGATTTTTGAT